>NZ_AUCT01000002.1:300000-483046 GCF_000429905.1 Desulfatibacillum aliphaticivorans DSM 15576
GATCGAATAGAGGAGCCTTAGTCAAGAAGATGAGGCCTGCTTATTGGCTCCCTGTTGCGTTCAAACAACTAATATAGACAAGGCAAGTCCTTAATAAAGCTGGATCCCGGCTTGCGGGCGATCCTGAAAAGCGGATCGCCCTTGCCGGGATGACGATTCTTTGGGCTGGAGAAAGCGCCGAGGGCGCTTGAGATTTCCGGGGACAGGCCTGCAATCAGGCGGCGGGAAAAAACTGCGCCAACGGCTTGGGCAGGGAATCGGGGGCGACGGCCTCCGCCTGATCGGTCATGTCCACGGAATTGAAGGTGTTGATAAACAGCACCGGCCCCTTGGCCTTGGGGGCCTCGTCCAGTACGGCCGCAAAGGTCTTGCCCGTATAGGTGGGGTCCAGCTTGACGCCTTCCAGGTCCCAGGCCATGCTCACGGCCCGCTGGCCCTGGGGCGTTTCGTGGCCGTATCCCGCGCCGTACTGCCGGGAATCGATTTCCAGGCTTCCCGCATTGGACCGGAATTCGGGAATTTTAGCGCCGTGATATTTGAGCAGGGCGTGGGAACGCAAAGCCAGCCCCATCACCTTGTTCCGATTGGCCATGTACGTGGGCGTCACCCGCACCCCGTGGACGCTGGTTTTCATGTCGGCCAGAGAAAAGCCCAGGGTCAATCCGGCCAAAGTGCCGCACGTACCCGCCGCGACAAAGACCTTTTTAGGCCTGGGAAGGACCCCTTGGCTGACCTGGTCCGCGATTTCAAGCCCGGCCTCCACATAGCCCAGGACTCCCCGGGAGTTGGAGCCCCCGGCGGGAATATAATAGCCTCCCGCATTTTGCAGGCGGTGGGCGATGTAATACGACCAGACCGTTCCTGAAGCCCCGCCGCAGTAATCCATCTTGGCGCCCAACGAGGCAAATAGGCGAAGGTTTTGCAAAACATGCTCGTTCACGGGCTGATCCGTCAACTTCAACACCACATCCAGGCCCGCCTTTTTTCCGAACATGGCCGTGGCCAGCCCATGGTTGGTGCCTAAAGCCCCCATGGTAATCAATGCCTTGCTGCCCTTCTTCTGGGCATGCGCCAGCAAAAACTCCAACTTGCGGACCTTATTGCCTCCATACACCGGAGAAGTGAGGTCGTCCCGTTTCACCCAGATATCGGCCCCGGCCTCCCGGCTTAGAGCATCCAGACGCTCCACCGGCGTCGCCTGCTCCACCAGGGGGGTCCAAGGGATGTTCTCCCGCAGGCTTTCATGATGTTTGAACAACAGAGGAAGCTCTCTGTTCCAAATTATTCCAGGCATTTTGACCTCGCCGAATACGGTTTTTACATGGTATTTAGCTATGAACGTGTAGCACAAGTGTTCGACAATGTCAAATACCGGAGTATCAAACTTTTAATAAGATGCTGTATCTAATGAAAAAATAAAAATAGCCGAGGGGCGTTAATCCAACTCCGCGGCGTCAAAAGAGGCGCCATGCCCGGGATGTATGGTTTTCGCGCCGTTTTCCAACAACACGGCCCAACTTTCTTTCAAAATGTTTAGATCGTTTCCAAAAGGAGGAATGCGCCTTTTATAAAAACGCGGCATTTCGTTGTAGGCAAGATCGCCCACCATGGCATGGCCGTCATGGGTCATAACGGATATGGACCCGGAGGTGTGGCCTGGCGTGAGCAGGATGTCCGCGTCAAAACCCCAGGACTTTAAGGACATGGGCGATTCTATGGTTATATCCGGCCTGACCGCCTCGAATTGGGTCAAGCGAGCCAGCAGGCCCGGAAGCCGCCTGCCCAGCCGCACCGCGGCCCTGGTGAACGGAATCGTTCCGTTGGGGACCTGCCAGCGCCCGCCAGCCAGGTCCCCGGCCTCCGCTTTGTGTACGATCACCGGGCATCCGCTGCGTTTGACTATGGCCGCCAGGTTTCCCGCGTGGTCGAAATGCACGTGGGTGATAACAATCAGCCGGATCTCCTCAGGCGAAATATTCAGGCGCTTCAATCGATTGAATAAAATTCTGTGCTTGCCGGGAAGGCCGGCGTCCACCATCAAATATCCTTGCTTTCCTTTTAAAAGCCATACATTGGCGAAACCGGTGCGCAGCCTGATGATTTTCTGCATGATTGTATTCTCCGGAATAAATTACGGGGTTGGAGGCCTTTGAATGGCTAAAAAAGCACAGGTTATTTTTCATTGCAAGTCTAAAGGGCGGCCTCTCCCCATAGAAAAATAGAGGCGCCCCCCAGAAAAACCTTGATTTCAAGAGCCCCCCACCAGAAAAAGACTGAATCGCCCTACAAACGGCGCAAAAAATCTTGACAACTGAATATTTCCAAAATATATTCAGTTTTAAACGCAGGGACGAATCCCGCTCCCGACCCACTTAACACAGGACCCGACCGTGACCGGAAAAGAAAAAACCGAACTCCGAAAAACCCAAATCCTCCAAGCAGCCGCCAAGGTTTTCGCCGAAAAAGGCTTTCAGGAAGGGACCATTCCGGATGTGGCCAAAGAGTCGGGCGTTTCCGAAGCCTCCATTTACGAGTATTTCAGCAACAAGGAAAATCTCCTGTTTTCCATCCCCATGGAGGCCATGCAGCGTTTGAGCGAAAAGATTGATTTCCACCTCAAGCTGATCCGGGGCGGCGCGGAAAAACTCCGGGCGATTTTGTATCTTCAACTTCTTTTTTATATTGAGAACCGGGATTACGCAGCGGTTATCATGCTGATATTGAAGCAAAACCGTCGTTTTCTCGACACGGAGGCCCACCAGGCCATCCGCAAGCATTTAAAAACCGTGGACAAGGTGATCAGGGACGGCATGGAATGCGGCGAGTTCCGGAACGACATGGATCCCTACCTTATTCGGTCCACCTGCCTGGGCAGCATGGAGCACGTGGTCACCAACTGGCTCATGCTCGGGCATCCCACGGACGAGGAGTTGCTGAAATGGGTGGATCCCATGTTGAACGCCCTTGTCCGGGGAGTAGGCGCGGGAAACGAATTGAACCAATGTCCCTTGAAGCACCTCATCGTCCCAGAGGACGTCGAGGCCTGACGACCAGCCCCCTCGTGTAGGAACGCCGACAATAATAATGGAGGGGCGGCATATTCCTAGTTGCAGCAAACACAAACTGGCGCGCCGAATCGCGGCCTGCCGCAATCCAAACGAGGTGAACCATGAGCGATGCAGTAAAAGCGCAAGAGTATTTTGGCAAGGAACATGACATGTTCCGCAAAGCCATCCGGGATTTTGTCAAAAAAGAGATCGTCCCCAATATTGACGAATGGGAAGAGCAGGGAGCCTTTCCCGTGGAGCTTTACAAGAAAGCGGCCGAACTGGGATACATCGGCCTGGGCTTTCCCGAAGAACTGGGAGGCCAGGGCGGGGATGTGTTTTTAACCATCGTCGCAGCCGAGGAATTGATGCGTTCCGGCTCCGGAGGTTTTTCCGCCAGCCTGGGTTCCCTGGGCATCGCCCTGCCGCCCATTGTGGGGCACGGCACCCCAGAGCAGAAGGCGAAATTCATCACGCCGGTCTTGAAGGGGGATCGCATCGCGGCCCTGGGCGTGACCGAGCCTTCCGGCGGATCCGACGTGGCCAACCTGAAAACCACCGCCGTCCGGGACGGAGACCATTACGTGGTCAACGGAAGCAAGACCTTCATCACCAGCGGGACCAGGGCGCACCAACTCACCACGGCGGTCCGCACCGGCGGAGACGGCCACAAGGGCATCAGCTTTTTGGTCATCGAGTCCGACACTCCCGGCTACTCCACCTCCCCTCCCATGAAAAAAATGGGCTGGTGGGCTTCCGACACGGCTGAAATTTACTTTGACAACTGCCGGGTGCCCGTTGAAAACCTCATCGGCGAGGAAAACAAGGGCTTCTATTATATTATGGAAAACTTCCAGAACGAGCGCCTGTCCCTGGCGGTCATGGCCAATGTCACCGCGCAAATGGCTTTTGAGGAATGCGTCAAATACGTCAAACAGCGCGAAGCATTCGGCAAGACCTTGAACGCCTACCAGGTGACCCGCCACAAACTGGTGGACATGGCCACGTTGATCGAAGCCAGCACCGAATTCACATACCGGGTGGCCGCCAAGATGAACGGAGGGATTCCCCAAATCAAGGAAGTCTCCATGGCCAAGAATTTCGCCTGCCAGATCGCCGACAAAGTAACCTTTGATGCGGTTCAGATTTTCGGCGGCTACGGATACATGCGCGGACATCTGGTGGAAAGGCTATACCGTGACAACCGCATCCTGTCCATTGGAGGGGGAACCACGGAAATCATGAAGGAAATCATTTCCAATTTTATTTAGTAACAAGGAGAGCGAAACCATGGGAAAATGGATGGACGGCTACCTGGAGAAACTGGAAGCCAAGCGCCTGAAAAGTCAGCAAGGCGGGGGCCAGGATCGCCAGGAGGTGCAGCATTCCCTAAACAAGCTGACGGCTCGGGAAAGAATGGAGCTCTTGTTTGACAAGGGCGCCTTTGACGAACTGGGCGCCCTGACCCGGGACGCCCGCCCGCCCCTGGACGGCAAAAAACGCCCCAGCCCGGGCGACGGCGTGGTCATGGGCGGAGGCCAAATCAACGGCCGCAACGCCCTGGCTTTTTGCCTGGACTTTACGGTCATGGCCGGGGGCCTTGGCAACGACGGCGTGTGGATGCTGGCGGACCTGGTGAAAAAAGCCGGGGAGCGGAACGTGCCCCTGATCGGCATGCTGGATTCCGCAGGCTCCCGGATCAGCGTCAAAGACGGATACACCGGCCTTAACGGCCTTGGCCGTTTGTTCAAGTACATGTCTCAGTATTCGGGCGTCAGCCCCCGGATCATGATGGTTCTGGGCCCCTGCACCGGCCCCCTTGCGGCTTTGCCGGTCATGGGCGACTTCCGGATTTTCAACGAAGAAAGCGCCTTTTTGTGGCTGGGCGGCGCAATGGAGTCCGACGAGGCGGGAACCGCGGAATTCCATATGGAAAAAAGCGGCCAGTGCGACTTTGTTGTGGACAGCGACGAAGACGCCATAGACAAAGCCAAGGAGCTTTTGGCCTACATGCCCCAGAACTGCTGGGAAATGCCTCCCTTCGTGGACTCGGGCGACGATCCCGAACGCCGGGAGGAAGCCATCCTGGACGTCATGCCGGAAAACGTCAAGTTCACCTATGACGTGCACGAAATTATCGAATTGATCGTGGATAACGGCGAGTTCCTGGAAGTCCAGGAGGAATACGCCACCCATCTGGTTACGGGCTTCGCCCGCATAGGCGGATATCCCATCGGCATCGTGGCCAACAACCCGGACGAAATGAGCGGCGTCTTTGAAATCGACTCCGCCGACAAGTACGACCGGTTCATGAATTTTCTGGACTGCTTCAACATTCCCATCATCACCATGGTGGACTCCACGGCCTACGTGCCCGGCGACAAGTGGGAGCGCCTGGGCATCATCCGCCACGGCGCCAAGAACCTGCATTCGTACTCTCATCTGACCACCCAGAAAATCACCGTGGTCCTGCGCCGCTCCTACGGCGGGTCCAACATCGTCATGGGCTGCGCCCAGATGCACCCGGACGTGGTGTTCGGCTGGCCCTGCGGCGAGTTCGCCCCCACCGGGCCGGAATCCATTGTGGAAGCCATCTTCCATAAGGAGCTGGCGAAAGCCGAGGAAAAGGGCGGCAAGGAAAAACGTCAGGAATACTATGACATGCTCCTGGCTACGGTCAGGGAGCGGTTTAACATCATGCATCACTCCATGGACTGGACCTCTTATTATATGGTGGAGGAAGCCATCGACCCGCGGGACACCCGCGCCAAGATCTACCGCACCATCGTGGCCACCCTGGACAAGCAGGAAGAGCTTCCTGAAAAGAAACGCTTCATCAAGCCTGCATAAAAGGAGAGAAACATGTCTGAACGAATGAACGAAGCAATTAACAGGCTTGCTGAAATACAGAAGCAAAACCTGCTGGGAGGCGGCCAGAAGCACGTTGACCGGCAGCACGCCAGAAACAAGATGACGGCCAGGGAGCGCATTGACGCCCTGCTGGATCCCGGCACATTTCTGGAAGTCGGCTCCTGCGTTAACACCACCAGCGTCAGGATGGACGGCAGAACCACGGACGCCCCCTGCGACGGCGCCATCACCGGCACGGGCAAGGTGGACGGCCGGCTCATTGGCGTGTATTCCAGCGATTTCACGGTCCTGGGCGGATCTTTAGGCGCCCAGCACCTGCAAAAATGCTCCGAATGGATCATCCAATGCACCAAGCTGGGCATTCCCATGGTCTGGCTGCTGGACTCCTCGGGAGGCCGCCTGGGCTACCAGGACGTCATGTTCGCCGGCATTGAGTGGTATTTCTGCACCATCTCACGCAGTTCCGGCGTCGTGCCTCAGATCAACGTGCTCATGGGCCCCTGCATTGCAGGCCAGGCTTACGCCCCGACCCTGTGCGACTTCCTGCTCATGAGCCGGGAGACCGCCAACCTGTGGCTGGCCGGCCCCAGGCAGGCCAAGGCCGCCACGTCCGAGGATATCGACAAGTCCGTGGGCAGCGCCGATTACCACGTAGCCCATTCCGGCACCTGCGACGTTGTCGGGGACAACGATGCGGAAACCATTGCAAAAACCAGGGAGCTCTTAAGCTATCTGCCTTCCAATTTCCGGGAAAAGCCTCCGGTCAAGGAAGCACCCGCCGACTCCTTGTGTGATGTGGACAAGCTCCTGGAGCTGGTTCCTGACGACCTGGCCAAGACCTATGACATGCATGAAGTCATCAAGGTTTTGGTGGACGACGGCGATTATTTTGAGGTCAAGGACCAATACGCCAAGAACCTCATCTGCTGCTTCGCCCGCATGGACGGCAAGCCCGTGGGCATAGTCGCCAATAACCCGGCCGAGCCCGGAAGCATCATGGAAATCAATTCCTGCGATAAATACTACCGTTTTCTCCAGGTGTTGGACGCCTTCAACATCCCCCTGGTGACTCTGGTGGACACCCCGCCTTTCGTTCCCGGCGAAGAGCAGGAAGAAAAAGGCCTCTTACGCCACTTCGGCAAAATCGTGGACGTTTACACAACCTCCACCATTCCCAAAATCAGCATCGTCCTGCGGGAAGCATACGCCGACGCCGGCGCCATGATCATGGGCGTCTCCAAAGGCATGGGCGCGGACGCAGCCTTGGCATGGCCCATCGCCCAATACGCCGTGGAAGCCTCGGAGCTGGATTACCGGGAAGTGGTTAAAGGCATGGAGGACGACGCTTACGAAGGCTACCTGAACTGGGGCCGGGAAAAAACCGACGTGTTCGACGTGGCCAGGGGCTTTACCACCCAGGTGGTGGACGAAATCATCCATCCCAAAGAAACCAGGAAAAGAATCATCCAATCTTTGGAGCTGTTCAAAAATAAAGAGGAAGAACTTCCCCTCAGGGCCAAGTGCCACGGCACGATGCCCTCATAAACGGGAAGCAGGGAACGGGGAGCAATAACCAGGCCGAGGCGAGCCTCCCCGTTCCTTAACCTGGAATTCAGCCGCCGCCTAACCCCATGCCGGCGGATTCAGTATAAAATTACTTGCATCTCAAGCGATAAAACTGTCAGGAGGCAACCATGGCAAAGAAAAAAGTCAAAGCAAAAATGTCCGGCGTTTTTTACAGAAGGCCCGCCCCCGAAGAACCCGCTTATTGCGAAGTGGGCGACGTGGTTAAGAAAAAACAGGTCCTGGCCCTGCTGGAAACCATGAAGGTTTTCCAGAAAGTCAAATCCACGGCGGACGGAAAGATCGTGGAAATCCTGGCTGAAAATGAACAGCCCCTGAAGGACGGGGACGTGATGTTCATCATCGAAACGGAATAACCAGAGAGGCGACCATGTTTAAGAAAATTCTGGCGGCGAACCGGGGGGAGATCGCCCTGCGCGTAATCCGGGCATGCAAGGAGCTGGAAATCCCGTGCGTGGCCGTGTATTCCGAAGCGGACGCGGAATCTCTGCACGTCCGGCTTGCGGACGAAAGCGTGTGCATCGGTCCCGCCATCAGCGCAAAGAGCTATTTGAGCATTGATAATATCATCAAGGCGGCCAAGGACACCGGCGCCGACGCCATTCATCCCGGCTACGGCTATTTGGCGGAAAAGAAGGATTTCGCCCTCGCCTGCCAGGAAAACGGGATTACCTTCATCGGCCCCAAACCCGACAACCTGGCCCTGGCCGGGGATAAAATCGCGGCGAAAACAGCCATGCAAAAGGCCGGCGTTCCGGTTACGCCCAGCAGCCCGGGCGGCGTGGATACGGTGGCGGAAGCCAAGGAGTTCGCCAAGGAAATCGGCTATCCCATCATGGTCAAGGCCTCGGGCGGAGGCGGCGGCCGCGGCATTAAGATCTGCTTTAATGACGAAGAGGTGGAAGAAGAATTTCCCATGGCCAAGATGGAAGGCCGCACCGCCTTCGGCAACGACGAAGTCTATGTGGAAAAATTCCTCACCAAACCCCGGCACATCGAGTTTCAGATCCTGGCCGACAAGCAAGGCAACGTCATCCATCTTGGGGAAAGGGAATGCTCCATCCAGCGGCGGTATCAAAAGCTGGTGGAAGAGTCCCCCTCCCCGGCCCTTACGCCTGAATTGCGGGCGGCCATGGGCCAGGCGGCTATCAACGCCGCCAAAGCAGTGGATTACGAAAACGCCGGAACCGTGGAATTCCTCCTGGACGGCGACATGAATTTCTACTTCATGGAAATCAACTCCCGCATCCAGGTGGAGCATCCGGTGACCGAACTGGTCACGGGCGTGGATCTGGTCAAGGAGCAAATCCGGCTGGCGGCCGGCGGAACCCTGGATTACACCTTCGACGACCTCAACCTGCGCGGATGGGCCATTGAATGCCGCATCAACGCGGAGGATCCGGAGAAGCATTTCATGCCCAGCCCGGGAACCATCGAGGATTACAATCCGCCGGCGGGCTTCGGCGTTCGCCTGGACAGCCATCTGTACCAGGGCTATGAACTGCCGCCCTTTTACGATTCCCTGATCGGCAAGTTAGTGGCCTTCGACCTGACCAGGGAAGGCGCCATTCAGGTTATGAAACGGGCTTTGAAGGAATTCATCATAGGCCCCATCAAGACAACCATCCCCCTGCATCTGATCATCATGGACGACGATGAGTTCAAGGCGGGAAACTTCGACACCAGCTTCATCACCAAGTACGTCCCGGAAGAAGATGACGATGATGACGATGATGACGATGACGACGATGACGACGACGACGACGATTAAGTCGCGTTAACCGAACCAGCGCGAGGCTGGACGACGTGGGGGTGCACGCTTATGCGGGAGAAGGCTAATGCCTTCTCCCGTTTTATTCCGCCGTTTGCAGTGTGCTCCTACTGGTTTAGCCCGGCCTCATGCCGGAGCAGGAACAGGATTTCCCCCTCGCCGATCACCCCGTCGCCGTCCACGTCGTTGCCCGGGCCGTTATAGGGAATTTCTGCAAAATCCGGGGCATTGTTGGCCAGGATTTGCAGGCCCAGGATGAGATCGTCCATTCCCAGGGTCCGGTCTCCGTTCAGGTCTCCAATCCCGAGCAGGGGATACGGGTCGTCCCCGTCCATTAAGCCGTCCTTGTCCGTGTCCGGATCTTCCGGCAGGGTTCCCGCTTCCTCCTCTTCCCAGTCCTGGAATCCGTCCATGTCCGCATCGCCGGTCAGGTCGATATTGATGAGCACGGAGGCCTGGTTGCTGGTGTGGGTCCCGTCGCTGACCGTGTATTTGAACACGTCCTGGGGGGCCGCCGTTCCGTCCTGCTGGTAGGTGAAGGTTCCGTCCATGTTCAGGGTGACGGAGCCGTGCAGCGGGGGAACCGTCAGGGTGACTGTAAGGGGCGCCCCTTCCGGGTCCACGTCGTTATGAAGCACGGAGGTCCAATACGTGTTGACAATGGATGTTGTCCCTTTCCATTCCACCGAGCAGGTATCCGCGTAGGCCTTGGGCGCTTCGTTGGGAACGGCGACGGTCAAGTTCACCTTGGCGGTGGCCGTTTTACCAAGGTGGGAGGCTGTGTAGCTGAAATAGTCGGTTCCCGTATAACCGGCTGTGGGCGTGTAGGTCACGGTTTCCCCGTCCGTCACGGCCTGACCGTGCTTGGGCGAGGTTGTCCCGGTGATGGTTGGGACGCCGCTGCTGTAATAGATGTCATTGGCCAGCACGTCCACGGTCACCGGCTGGTTGGGCGGGGTTTGAGCCGTGTCGTTGTGCAGTTCCATGGGCAGGTTGGCCAGGGGGTCGATGACCGCGCCAAGGATGACGTTGTCGATCACCCCGTCCCCGTCCGAGTCTCTGGACAGGAGGTTCATGCCAGCAATAAACTCCTCGGCGTCCAGGTAGGGGTCGCTGTCCGTGTTGGAATGCAGCGGGTTGCTTCCCAGGTCCACCTCCTGTTTGTCGGTCAGGCAGTCGTGGTCTGTGTCCGGGTCCCTGGGGTCTGTGCCTGCGGCGTATTCCTGGGCGTCGGTCAGGCCGTCCTGGTCCGTGTCCTTCATGGTGGGATCGCAGGAGGCCACATAGGATTGATCGCCCTGGTTGTCGTGATAGGCCACGGGCCAGCCGATATACTCGTTCAAGTCAATAAGTCCGTCGGCGTCCTTGTCGTCCCCCGTGGCGAGCCAACCGGATCCGCCCGTGGTGTTGACGACGGCCACGATGGGCATGTCCTCATCAGCCGGCATGGTTTCGTAGTCATCCCAATAATTGAAATAACGGATGAAAGTCACCCCGGAGCCGGAAGCGATAAAATCAATGCATCTTTTTCCCCCTTGATAGAAACCTTCCTGAACCCCGGTGAGGTCGGACTTGATGCCGTCGGTGTAGCTGGCGATTGTGTTCAGGGCCCGGATCTCAATGCTGGGCCGATACCATGCGAACAAAGTCAGAAAGGCCGAATCCGGCCGTATGCTGGAAACAATGCGGGAAGGGAACTCCACGTTTCCCACGGTTCCTGTAAAACTCACCAAGGGGGGGCCAATGGGCCGGTTGATATCCTGCTCGTCAAAATCGGAAATGCCGTCTCCGTCGGTATCCCTGCTATGGGGGTTGGTCCTGTATAGGGCTTCCCAGTCGTCGGGAAGCCCGTCTCCGTCCGTATCCATTTTTGTGGGGTCGGAATAAACATGCATGGGGATTGTAGCGTCCCCCAGGGGGATGGTAATATTCCATCCTTGGATTTCATAAATATCCAGGAGCCAGTCCCCGTCCGATTCGTGCCCGAATTCGTTCTTGGCATTGGTTCCCAGCACCACTTCCACGCCGTCCGGGACGCCGTCCCTGTCCCCCTCACGTTCATTCGTATAGGTCAGGGAAACCTCTCTTTCGTAGGGATCGGCCAGTCCGTCCACGTCCGAATCCCACATATGCGGGCTGCAGGAATAGCAAATATTGCCGTTGGAATCCAATTCCACATCCGGCACGCCGTCCCCGTCCTGGTCCACGTCCAGGTAGCCGTCCCCGTCCGTATCCAGGGGGGTGATGACGGTCCAGCCAAGGAACTGTTCCAGGTTTTTGGGCAGCACGTCAAAATAAATGGTGGAAGGCTCGGAGTACACCGTTCCCGAAGAGCTGTGGACGTCGCAACCGGAGGAGCATTCCTCGTAGTAGGCCTTGTAGTCGGAATTCAGATAGACGGTAAACTTATAGTTGTTGGAAGGCATTTGGGCGGGGGGTTCAATCCAGACGCCGACCTTCCAGATGCGCATAAAATAGTAGTTGTCGTAGTCCCAGTATTCATCCTCTATGGTTTCCCAATGGTCCCCGTAGGCTGCAATTCCGGGCGCCAGTTCGTAATAGGGCTTGACGTAGCTGCTTTCCCAGTAATCCGTGTATCCAGGGCCGTAACGGTATACATATTCCTGAAAACGGGACGTGATTTCAATTTTGTCCCCCACGTCCAGGCCATTGCCGTCCAGATCTGTAATATTGACCGCGCTGTCAATCAGCTCCAGTTCCACTTTGCTTAGCTCAGACTTGGTCACAAAGAAACCCACAATGTCTTCCATCAGGGCCTGGGACCACCCGGTTCCCGAGACCCATCCCATGATGAGGTCGGACAATGCCACCAGGCCGGATATGATCCCCCCCACAATGGGAATGCACGACAAAGCCCAAAGCCCAATGGCGTAGGCTGTCATGAGCGTGGCGAACATGGCGCCGGAAAAGATGCCCAGCCTGGACCATCCGTGGGAGGAGGCGATCTGAAAAAAGGCGTAAAAAGCCACCCCGGCCGTCACCACCCAGCCCATGGCGCCTGCCCCCTTGATCACCCGGTCCATCTTGCTCACCGTGCCCACCTTGGCCTGGGACACAGAAGCGAACATGATCTTGAAGTTTTTCAGCATGGACATGGAACGAAACCCGGCCCGGAGTATTTTGGCGGCCTTGTAGGAGCCTCGCACGCCCACCGCGATCCTGCCGACAGCCGCCATGCTCCTTCCCCCTTCCACCAGTTGGCGCATGACCTTGCTGGTTTCCGGGGGCTCCGGGTCCATGTCCTCGTCCATCCGGCTCATGGCCGACTCCCCGGCGTTCCAGGCCATGACCATGTCCGTAAGGTTGCTTTTCTCCTCCCCGGTCATGCCGGAGGCTTGGGCGTACACGTATGCCGCTCCCGCCACTTCGTCCAGTCCCAGTTCGGCCTGCGTGGTGGTGTCGTACCAGGGGGTTACAATGCGTTTGCCTGTGCTCACCGGGGCTTTGGCCATATCCACCACAAAGGTATTGCCATGGTACCGGTTTTCAGGGGCCGTTTCGCTCATTTCCACGCTGGCTGACTGGTCTTCGAAGGCGCAGATCACAGGCGTTACGATGTCGGGCGGCAGGGCGCCCAGAGCTGCGGGTATCATGGCGCCTGACAAGGCGGCCATGGCCTCGTCCTGATGCCCGAAATTCCGGACGTCCGAATTCACCGAGATTCCCAGCGAGCCCAGGCGGCCCGGCTCCTGGGAAAGGGAGGTCTGGCCTCGCAGGAACTCGTAGCCCAGTTGGGTGTTGGCCAACAAAACCTGGCCCTGGTCGTCCCCGTAGAAGAGGCCAACCGTCGAGCCGTGGTTTTCTTCCACGGTGAATCCGGTCAGGACGGCGTCTTCCGCATATTTGGCCAGGTTGATGGGAGCGTTTCCCATGGAATTACTGAAACTGCTCTGAAGGCGCGCCAGGAAGCGATTCGAGGTTCCGCTGGTGCTGTCAATGGCCCCCAACATCAGGTCCGGGGTTCCGTCCAGGTCCACATCGCCGGCCGCAATGCCCCCCCCGGCGGTCAACCCGCTGAAGTAAGGCCCTCCCGATACCCCGCTCCAGGATTCCGGAGTTCCCGCGCTGTCCAGGTTCCATCCCACCCGGAAGAACATGCGGTCGGCCCCTTCCTGCTCCTGGATTCCCATGAGAACCAGATCCAATTCCCCGTTGCTGTCCAGATCCACCAACTCCGCACCCGCGCCAATCGTGTTGGTGATGACGCCCGGAGCGGTCATCATGCCGCTCCAGGAGGAAGGCTGCCCGCTGGATGAACCCACGTCCCAACCGATGTAATAGTTGAAGTCCCTGTCCGGGCTGTCCGCGTCGATGGCGGTGAATAAAAAGTCGCGGGATCCATTATCATTGATGTCTCCTGTAGCGATCCCGGCGCCGACGTTTTCGGCGCCCAGTTGTGGGGATTGGGTCAGGGCGCCCCACCCGGTCCACGGGTCCCCATTGGCGTCCAGGTTCCAGGCTATCTGGTAGCGGAAGGCGTTGGAGCCGCCGGGATTGTCCACGTACATGAGAATCATTTCCTGCATGCCATTGCCATCGAGGTCCGCCAGGGCCAGGTCCGCGCCCTGGATGGTCCAGGCGCCGCTGGGGATGGTTTTTTTTGCGCTCCATGACGAGGGATAGCCCTGGGCGTTCAGGTCCCACCCGATCTGGTAGGACAGGGAATCCTCAGCATCCGCGGCGTCCACGCCCATGAACACCAGGTCCGGAGCGCCGTTCCGGTTGATGTCGGCCAGGGCCAGGCCCCCGCCCATGCTGGCAGTGTCGCTGGAGTAGTAAGAGGGGGCGGAGAAGGGATTGCCCGGGGCCACCATGCCTTGGTCGGTCTTTCCCGTGACCATCCAGATAAGCCGGGCGTTCAGGTCGATGTCCCGGGCAGAGCCCGTGGCGGGATAGAAAATCCGCCCGTTAAATGCCGAGGGCGAACCAAAATGGTCCGTGGTATAGAGGGGAATGTAGGCCTTTCCATCCACCACGTAGATTCCGTATTTGTCCAGGTCCCCGGTGGAGGGCAGATGGTTGGCAGTCACCTCCAGGGCCGGGGTGATGCACACGTCCTCCTTGGTGTTGTCCCGGTCCTGCATGGTGCCCTTGTCGTCCCCGTCTTCCCAGTCAAAATACTGAAAGGGCAGGCGCAGCCTGTCCGGGTCCCTGGGGCGCACCTGAATATTGATATAGGTGGGCTTCCCGGTGGAGTGGATCCTGAAATGATATTCCGGCTTGGCAATGGTGCAGGCAAAGGGGGAAAGGTCCAGGGGGTCGTACACCCCGTCGTTGTCGTTGTCCCCGTCCCACGCATTGGGGATGCCGTCGCCGTCCGTGTCCAGGCCGCCTCCGCCATGGACTTCCAGATAGTCGGAAAGCCCGTCGGCATTGGAATCCGGCTTCAAGGGATTCAACCCATTTTCTGCCTCATAATAGTCGGTGAGGCGGTCGAAATCCGAATCGCTCGACTCCGGATCGGTCCCCAGCATCTTCTCCAGCCTGTCCGGCAGGCCGTCTCCATCCGTGTCCGCAGTTTCCGGACAGGCGGCCAACAGTTTGGAGAAGTCCATAACATAGGGCTTTTGAAAAACAAAATACAGGGATTCCTTTTGGGGGACATACTGCAGTTCGGCCAAGGCCCATTGGGGAAAAATTCCCATGGACGCGAATACGGCAACCAAGGTTGCCGCAGTCCAGCTGAAGACGCAAGAACGCCTGCTCTGCATTATCATGGCGGTTTCCTTTCAGGTCGCCTGATGAACGGGGGCCCGACTCTCAAGAAACTGAAAATTTGGGCGATGTGAATAGGAAGTGTTTGATTATCCTGATGCGAGAAGCGAAAGTCAAGGACGGTTTTGCAAGGGGGGGGGCAAAAGGCCGGTCCTATAGAAAAAGCCCGCTCTAATTGCATGATAAAATCAATATTGGATGGTGGTATTCCATATTGGAAGGCGCCCAGCCGGGCATGACATGGGTGAACAAAGTTTATCCGGCCCCTCCCCGGCCAGGGAAAAGGAATGACCATCACCCCCAAGGCGCTTCGCCTGCGGCGGCGCCCTATCCGGAAACCTGATTAACGCCGGCGTGGCGGCTGCGGTACATGAGCTCGTCGGCGCGGGCCAGAAGGGTTTCCACGGTGTCGTTGGGTTGGGCGATGACGCCTCCGATGGAATTGGTCACGCTTACGGCCTTGCCCCGGTCCAGAGGATCCAGATGAACCTTGGTGTTGGCGGTCAGCCTTTCCACTTTTTGGGCCACCCTGGCCAGGGTCTGCTTGTCCACGTTGGCCAGGATGATGAGGAATTCGTCGTCCCCCCACCGGGAGATGAAGTCCGAGGTGCGCAGATTGCCTTCCAGGGTCCTTGCGATGGCTTTCAAAACCTGGTCCCCCACGGGCCTGCCGTACAGGGTGTTCACCTGCTTCAGGTCGTTCACATCGCAAAACAGGATGCCGAAGGGCCAGCCGTAGCGGGAAAACTCATTCAACTTGGCGGCCAGACGGATCTCGGCCATTTTCCGGTTGGCCAGGTTGGTCAGGGAGTCCACCAGAGAGAGGCGGCGCAGCTTGTCGGCCTTATCTTTCTCGCACATGAGCGGGGTGGTGTCGTGAAAGACTTCCACGGCGCCCACAATGGCCCCGCTCCGGTCCCTGAAGGGAATGAACCGGGCCACCGCCGGAACCAGGTGGCCGTCCTTGTGGTGATAGGACACGGCCACTTCCCGGGCCTTGCCGTCCTGCATGGTCTTTTGGGCGGGGCACGATCCGGTCCCGCACAGGTTATGCCCCCAGCGGTCCACGTGCATGATGATGTTGTCGGAGCAGGTCTTGCCGGTCACTTCCTCGGCCCGGTATCCGGTGAGCTTCTCCGCCCCGGAATTCCAGTAGGTGATGACGCGATCGGGGGTTACGAAATAAACCCCTTCCAGCATTTTATCCAGCAGGCTTTTGTAGAAATCAACGGTGTCGGTCAGGTCGGCTTTTTTGAACAGGTGCATGAAAAGAACTCTCCCCCCAGAGGTTTGGGAGCATCCTACCCTTTTTGCTGGAGTTTTACAAGGAAAAGAAAGGAGGACGCCCTTAATTTCAACTACTGTTCAATTTATTCTAAAAAGCCGCCGCCCTTTCTTAGGATGACTGATTTTTCCAGGGGGCGGATGATTTGGGTAGGGGCGTTTTTCATATTTCACTTATTATACTTATTTTAGAATTTATAATATTATAATTATGCCCCTTAGAAATATATTTATTTATAATTATGAATAATTAATAGTAATTATAGATAAATTGCAGGGAAATTTTATGTGGGAAGGCCCAAAAAAATTTCTTGACTTAAATAAAAAAACTATAATAAATGTAAATTAACGAGCCTGCACTACCACAAGGAGGCCGACCATGGAAGACATACTCACGGTTTTCAAAGCCAGCCAAATCTGCAACGTTTCCCCCAAAACCATCATCAACTGGATCGAATCCGGCCACATTCCAGCCTACAAGACCGTGGGCGGACACCGGCGCATCAAAAAGGACGACCTTGAAGCCTTCATGCGCAAGCAGGGCATTCCCATTCCCGACACCGAGCCTGAAGACGTCAAAAAGCGCATCCTGGTGGTGGACGACGACCCCATTATTGTGGAAACCATTGTCCAGGCTCTGGAAGAAGACGCCTTCGACTACGAGGTCATTTCCGCTTCCGACGGGTTCGAGGCCGGGTTGCAGGTCAACCATTTCAAGCCTCATCTGCTCATTCTGGACATCATGATGCCCGACATCAAGGGTTACGAAGTCTGCCGAAAAATCAAAACCGGCGAGGAAACCAAAGACACCAAGATCATTGTTCTGTCCGCGTATCTGGACGAGGAAAAATTCGCCAAGATGAAGGAATACGGCGCGGACGTCTGCTTTTCCAAACCCTTGCCCCTGGCTCAGCTTAAGGGGGAGGTGGCCCGCCTGCTCGGGCTTGAGGAATAATCCGCCGCCGGCGTCTCCCGGAAAAACCGGACGCCGGAGCGAACTTCGGCCGCCCCCAAGGCCGGAAGGAGGCAGGCATGAAACTCAAGGAAGCATTGGACAAAAAACTCTTTGTGGTCACCTCGGAAGTTCAGGCCCCGTTTGACGAAAATCCCCAGGAGCTTCTGGACAACCTCAAGCAGATTCGCGGCCGGGTGGACGGGGTTTCCATTGCGGAATCCGACATCCAGGGCATTGTGGGCGACACGGTCAAAACCTGCGAAATCCTGAACGAAAACCGCTTTGACGCCATTTATCAGACCACAACCCGGGATAAAAACCGCATTCAGCTCCAAAAGGACCTCCTCACCGCCCATGACGCCGGAGTGGAAAACCTCCTGGTCTTCACCGAGGATTACCGCATTACCGGAGACAGCCTCCAGGAAATGATGTTCTTCCACGTGGATGCGGGCAAGCTGGATTCCGTGCTCAAATCCATGCGGGAAGGCCACAGCGTGGAAGGCAAGCCCCTGGACAAGCGGGCGGAATTCCTGCTGGGCTCGGGCGTGGAGTCGGGCTGGGGCAGAAACGTCCCGGAGCTGGAGCTCAAGGAAATGGAGCAAATGACAGGCGTGGGCGCCGGATACTTTCTCACGACTCCTGTGTTCGATCTGGACCTCTTCGAAAAATTCCTCAAACAGGCCAACACCTTCGGCGTACCGGTCATCGCCGAACTCATGATCCTGCGCACCGCGGGCATGGCCCGCTTCCTCAACCGCCATATTCGCTCGGGCCTGGTGCCGGACTGGGTCATCAAAAAGCTGGCGCAAGCCCCGGACAAGCAAAAAGCAAGCATAGAACTTTTCGCCGATCTGGCCAAGGGCCTCAAAGACCTGTGCGACGGTGTGCACATCATCAGCATCGGCGGAACCGACAAACTCAAGCATTACCTGGACGCCGCCAAACTGCGTTAGGCGGGTCCTTAAAATAACACTCACGCTTCCGCATCATGTTTCCTGATCCTTCAGGCGGCGGCCGCAGAGGCCTCCGGTCATGGAAAGGAGTGAGTCTTGAGAAACGTCACACTCGCCATCAACGGGAAAACCGTGCGATGCTCCTCGGAAACCTCCCTCCTGGACGCCTGCACCGCCCAGGGCGTTGACATCCCCACCTTATGCCATCATCCCCAGCTAAAGCCGTTTGGGGCGTGCAGGCTCTGCATCGTGGAGGACGCCAAAAGCGGACGGATTTTCGCCTCGTGCGTTACGCCCGTTTCCCAGGACATGGAAATCCAAACCCACTCGGAACGGGTCGTGCGGCATCGCCGGAACATCATCCGGCTGATCATGGCCGAGCATCCCGAGTCCTGCCTGGTCTGCTCCAAGGGCAATCACTGCGACCTTCGCAAGATCGCCGCCCAACTGGGCGTTGGCCAGACCGGCCTTTACCCCATGCACAACTACAAGGGCATCGAGCAGGCCAATCCTTTTATTATAAGAGACTTGACCAAATGCATCCTGTGCGGCAAGTGCATAAGGGCCGACCACGAACTTGTTTGCGCCGGCGCCATCGACTACAACCACCGGGGTTTCGACGCCCGGCCCGCGACCCTGTTCGAACAGCCTTTGGAAAAATCCGAATGCACCTTTTGCGGAACCTGCGTTTCCCTCTGTCCCACCGGCGCCCTGACCATGAAAAACGTCCGCTACGTGGGAACTCCCCAAAAGGAGCATGAGTCCATCTGCGGCTTCTGCGCCGCGGGCTGCGCCGTCAGCCTGGGCGTTACGGACGGGCAGGTCGTGGAAGTAACGCCCTCCCCCAGAACGGACACGGTCAACGGAGTGACCTTGTGCGTGCGGGGCCACTTCGCCCACGATTTTCTACAATCCGAACATCGCCTGACCTCGCCCATGGTCAAAAAGGACGGGGAATGGACGGAGATTTCCTGGACGGAAGCCATTGAAATTCTCAGCGAAAAGCTCCTGTCCGTCAAAAAGGAGCACGGCCCCCGAACCATCGGTTTTATGGGCTCCTCCAAATGCACCAACGAGGAAAACTACCTGTTCCAGAAAATCGCCCGCTCCCTATTGGAAACCAACAACATCGACAGCGGCGGCCATCTTTTCGGCCTTCCCCTGGCGGCTCAATTGGACCAAAGGCTTGGAGGCCGATTCCGCGCCCGCCCCTTAAAAGGCCTGGAGCAGGCCGAGGCGATCTTTGTGATTGGCGCCAACCCGGGAAACTCCGTGCCCGTGGCCGGATACCACATCAAAAGGGCGGCGCAAAACGGAACCCCGCTCATAGTCGCAGACCCATTGCCGACGGACCTCAACCGCTTCGCCAACCTGCGCCTCCCCGTCGCTCCCGGCAGGGATTTGGATATGGTCAACGCCATATCCGCCCTGTTGCTGGAGAAAAAGGCTTACGATGCAACCTACACCGCCGAGAACACCACGGGCTTTTCCTTTTTCAGGACCGGGCTCAGCTCCATCAGCTTTGAAAGAGCCGCCAAGACCACCGGGCTGAAGCTGGAGAAACTGGAGCAGGCCGCCGAGATGATTTCCGGCAAGAAAATCGCCTTTGTCGTCGGCCAGGGAGTGCTCCAGCAGCCTAAAGGACAGGAAACCCTGGACGCGGTCGTCAATCTGGCTTTGATTACCGGAAGCCTGGATAAGGGCGCCTCCGGCATCTATATTTTACATCGCGAAAACAACCAATTAGGCGCGCTCGACATGGGCTGTGCGCCGGACGGCCTACCCGGCCGTTCTTCCCTCTCTGACGAAAAAGCCCGCAAAACCTGGGCAAGCGCCTGGGGATCCAAAATGTCGCCGGATCCCGGGCTCTCCCTGGTGCAAATGATTCGCGAGGCTGACAAGGGCAACTTAAAGGCCCTGTATATCATGGGGGAAAATCCGGCGCGCAGCCTTCCTGATCCCGGCTTTGTAAAGGCTGCGTTGGAAAAGGTGGATTTCCTGGCGGTTCAGGACATCCTCATGACCGAAACCGCCCAACTGGCCGACATGATTCTCCCGGGCGCGGTCTTCGCCGAAAAGGCAGGCTCCTTCACCAACATGGAAGGCCGCGTCCAATCCTTTAAACCCGCCCTGCCCCTGCCCGGCGCCGCCCGGCCGGATTGGGAAATCCTGGCCATGCTCGCCCAAAAGCTGGGCATGGACGCCCGGTATTCGGATGTCAGGGACATTCAAAAGGAAATCGCCCGGTTGATTCCATCCTACGGGGAGCAATACCTAACTTCCCCGGTTTCGTGGGTGAAAGACGCCTTCCAGGACGATCAACCCATGGCCTTCACCACACCCGTGTGCTGGGACGGCGAAAAGCCTCCGGCGGGCTTTGATTTTACGGCTATTGCAGGTTCAATCCGTTTGCACCTGGGTTCCGGCACGCGAACCGGCCAGTCCTCCCGGATCATTGCCTGGGACGGCCGGGCCTCCATTGAGATGTCCCCCACGGACGCAGCGAGTTTAGGCATAGAAAACGGGGACGCCGTCAGGGTGGTATCGCAAACGGGAAGCATGCAAGGAACCGCCAAGCTGGTTTTCGGATTTCCCGAAGGCCTGTTGCGAACGCCGGCGGGCGCGGCCGGCCATTCCCTGGCGGGCTTATTGGATATTTCACAGACGCCCGGCGCGGTTTATTCCGGGTGTAAATCCTTTCCGGTGAATGTGGAGAAAAGCAATGAAACCTAAAGAAATCGACATGGTCAAACTGCGAGGCATCATCGGAGAATACAAAGACGTCAAATGGGGGCTCATCCCCCTGCTCCAGGCCGTGCAGGAGGAATTCGGCTACGTGCCTCCCGAGTCCATTGAACCGATCGCCGAGGCATTGAACATCCCGCCTTCCGAAGTGCAGGGCGTGGTGACCTTTTACGCGGGATTCAGCCTCAAGCCCAAAGGTAAGTACGTCTTGAGGGTGTGCCGGGGCACGGCCTGCCACGTCAAGGGCGGCCAAAGCATTTTGTCCAGCGTAAAAAAACACCTGCATCTGGAGGAAGGGGAAACCAGCGAGGACTTTCAGTTCAGCCTGGAAACCGTGGCATGCCTGGGGGCCTGCTTTGTGGCGCCTGCCATGATGGTCAACCGGACCTATTTCGGCAAGCTGTCCCCGGACAAGGTCAATAACGTTATCGGACAATACGAAAAAACCGAGGGGGATGGGTAATGAATAAACTCACTTCCATCGGGCAGATGGAATGGCTCCGAAACAAGACGCAGGCCGCCCTAAGCCAGGCCCGGAACGTCATCCATGTTTGCATGACCGGATGCCGGGCGTACGGGGCCGCCGAGGTTCTCCAGTCGCTCCAGGACGAGGTCAAACGCCAGGGCATGGAAAAGGAAGTGGAGGTGCGCTCCACCGGCTGCCACGGCTTTTGCGCTCGGGCGCCGGTCATCGCCCTGGATCCCCTGGGAGTCCAATACCAGGAAGTCGGCCCCGAGGATGCGGCGGAGATCATCGACCTAACTATCAAGCAAAACAGGCTTATCGACCGCTTGGCGTACAAGGAGCCAAAAACCAACAAGCCCATTTATTACCGGGACCAGATACCCTTTTACATGAAGCAGGAGCGCCGGGTTCTGGCCCTGTGCGGCAGGATCGACCCCACCAGCATCGAGCATTATATAGCGGCCGGGGGGTATCAGGCATTGGTTCGGGTTCTTTCCGGCATGGCGCCCGAACAGGTCGCCCAAGAGGTTATTGACGCCAAGCTGCGCGGCCGGGGCGGGGCCGGATTTCCCGCCGGATTGAAATGGAAATTCGCCCGCCAGTCTTCCGCCAATCCCAAGTACATCATTTGCAACGCGGACGAAGGCGATCCGGGCGCGTTCATGGATCGGGCCATTTTGGAAGGCGATCCCCATTCGGTGATCGAAGGCATGATCATCGGCGCATACGCCATGGGCGCCCGCTACGGATTCATTTACGTGCGGGAGGAATATCCCATAGCCGTGGAGCATTTGAACTGCGCCATCGCCCAGGCCCGGGAGCTTGGCCTTTTAGGAGAATACATCCTGGGGACCGGTTTTTCCTTTGATCTTTCCCTGAAAATGGGGGCGGGCGCCTTTGTATGCGGCGAGGAAACCGCGCTCATGGCGTCCATCGAAGGAAAGCGGGGCATGCCCCGGGCCAGGCCGCCCTTCCCCGCCCAATCCGGCGTGGACGGCAAGCCGTCCAACATCAACAATGTGGAAACCTTCGCCAACGTGCCGTTGATCCTGAAAAACGGAGCGGGCTGGTACGCCCAGGTGGGCACGGAAAACAGCAAGGGCACCAAAATTTTCTCCCTGGCCGGCAAGGTAAACAACACGGGCCTCGTGGAAGTGCCCATAGGAACCAGCATCCGCGAGGTGGTGTTTGACATCGGCGGCGGCATACCCAAAGGCCGGAAATTTAAGGCCGTGCAAATGGGCGGCCCGTCAGGCGGCTGCGTTCCCGCGCAATTTTTGAACCTGTCCATCGATTACGACACCCTGCAGAAAATCGGCGCCATCATGGGCTCCGGCGGCATGGTGGTCATGGACGAGAACAACTGCATGGTGGAAATCGCCCGGTTCTTCCTGGCATTCACCCAGTCCGAGTCCTGCGGCAAATGCTCACCCTGCCGGCTGGGAACCACCCAGCTTTTGGAAATCCTCAACCGCATTACCACGGGCCGGGGCAAATTGGAGGATATCGAAACCATCAAGGAAATCGGCCGGACCATGACCGAGGCCTCCCTGTGCGGCCTGGGCCAGAACTGCGCCAAGCCCGCCATATCCACGCTCCAGTATTTCCTCAAGGAATACGAGGACCACATCCTGGAAAACCGGTGCGCAGGCGCGGTCTGCAAATCCATGGTGATTTCCGCCTGCCAGCACGCCTGCCCGGCGGGCATTGACGTGCCCAATTACGTGGCGGCCATCGCCCGGGGCAGGTTCCAGGACGCCGTGGACATCATCCGGGAACGCAACCCCTTCCCGGCCGTGTGCGGCCGCATTTGCATCCATCCGTGCGAGTTTAAGTGCCGCCGGGGGGAGCTGGACGAACCCGTGGCCATCCGGTTGTTAAAACGCTTCGCCACGGACTGGTATTTTGACAACATGGGCGTTGAAGCCGAGCCCTTCCCGGTCACCCGGGAGGAAAAAGTGGCGGTGGTCGGCGCCGGACCGGCCGGACTTACCTGCGCATACTTCCTGGCGGAAATGGGGTACAAAGCCACGGTATTCGAAGCTGCGCCCAAAGGCGGCGGCATGCTGGGGATCACCGTGCCCGAATTCCGCCTGCCCAGGCATGTCATTGAGCAGGAAATCCAATACATCCGGAACAAGGGCGTTGAAATTCAATACAACTCGCCCATCGACGCCAACCATACGGTCAACGATCTCATGGCCTCGGGCTTTAAGGCCGTGTTCATCGCGGCGGGCGCCCAGGCCAGCAAAACCATCGGCATCCCCGGCGAGGAAGATGGCCTGGACGGCTTGTTCTACGGACTGCAGTTCCTGACCCAGGTCAAAGGGGAAAACCCTGTGTCCTTGTCAGGCAGGGCGGTGGTGATCGGCGGCGGCAACGTGGCCATTGACGTGGCCCGCACCGCGCTCAGGGTGGGAGCCTCCGACGTGCAGGTGTTCTGCCTGGAATCCTTTGACCAGATGCCCGCCTGGGACAAAGAGGTGGACGAGGCCATGGAGGAAGGGATTGTGATCAATCCCAGCTGGAGCCCGCGCCTGATAGTCAGCGAAGCCGGAAAGGTGCAGGGCGTGGAATTCTCCCGGTGCGATTCGGTTTTTGACGATGACGGAAAGTTCAACCCCACCTGCGACGACTCCACAATTCGCATGGTGGAGGCGGAGAACGTCATCATCTCCATCGGCCAGGCGGCGGACATGTCCTTCCTTTCCCAGGACGAGCAGTTGGAGCGGGCCTTGTGGGGAACCCTGGCCGTGGACGAAAACAGGCTGGCCACCAACATCCCCGGCATCTTTGCCGGCGGAGACTTTACCACCGGCCCCACCTTTGTCATCCGGGCCATTTCCTCCGGCCGCAGGGCCGCCATAGCCATAGACAAGTACCTTTCCGGCGACGAGGGCCGGGTTCATACTCCGGACCGGAAGACCAGGTTGATACAGGACGCAGGCCTTGCCCTGGAGGACGAAGAAGGCGGCAAGGAGGCGCCCCGCGTCAAAGTCGCCTTGGAGGATACGCAGGAAAGGGCGCATGATTTCAGGGAAATCGAAAAGGGATTCACCCGAGAGCAAGCGTTGCGGGAAGCCGTTCGCTGCCTTAGGTGCGACCTTGAAAGAGAGGAGGAAGCCTCATGATCCGTTCCATTACGCGAAAAAAACCCGACGAGGAACTGGACAGGCTGCTTGAAAACCAGGACAGGGTGTTCATTTTCGGCTGCGGAACCTGCACCACCCTCACCAACACAGGCGGCGCGGAGCAGGTGCAGGCCATGCAGGAGTATCTGGCTTCCAAAGGCAAACTGGTGACCGGATCCACGGTCCTGCCCGTGGCCTGCGATAACCTGACCCACGAGGGCCTCCGGGCGTTTTCCGGCCAGATTAACCAGGCCAGCGCCCTGGTTATCATGTCTTGCGCTTTCGGCGTCCAGAACATCGCCAGCCAGTTGCAAAAAATGGTGATCCCGGCCCTGGACACTCTGTTCATCGGCAAGGAAACGGGCGTGGGCCAGTTCAACGAAGTGTGCACCCAGTGCGGAACCTGCGTGCTGGGGGAAACCGGCGGCATCTGCCCGGTTACGGCCTGCCACAAAGGGCTGATCAACGGCCCGTGCGGCGGCACCAACAACGGCAAATGCGAAATCGATAAAAACAAGGATTGCGCCTGGACATTGATCTACAATCGCCTGGCCGAGATCGGGCAGTTGGACCTGATGAAACGGTTCCAGCCCCCCCGGAATCACCAGGGCGAACCGTCTCCGGGCAAGATTCTGCTGGAAGGATAAGGCAGGCAGTCCTTTGATTTTTCAAACCTGATGAAAAAGGAGTCCGCTCATGGCGTCCAAATTCAAACAGGCATTGGACCAGGGTAAATTTGTGGTCACCAGCGAGGTTGCACCGCCCAAAGGCGTGAACCTTGAAAAAATGGCCCACCATATTGAATTGCTCAAGGACAAGGTGGACGCCATGAACGTGACGGATCATCAGAGTTCGGTCATGCGCTTTCCCTCCCTGGGCGCGGCATTGATGGTCAAGGAAATGGGCGGAGAGCCCATTTTGCAAATGACCTGCCGGGACCGGAACCGTCTGGCGCTTCAGGCGGACCTTTTGTTCGCCCATCAGCGGGGCATCAATAACGTGCTGTGCCTGACAGGAGACTCCGTGGTTTTGGGCGATCACAAAACCGCCAAAGGCGTGTTCGACCTGGATTCCAGCCAGTTGGTCGCGGCGGTGCGTAAGCTGGAAAAAGGCAAGGACATGGCCGGGAACGAACTGGACGGCGCCGTATCCTTTTGCGCAGGCGCCATTGTCACGCCCGAGGCCAACCCCATCCAGCCCCAATTGATCAAGTTCGAGAAAAAGATCGAAGCCGGGGCGGAGTTCATCCAGACCCAGGCGGTCTACGACCTGGAAAACTTCAAGAACTTCATGGAGTACGCCCGCCAGTTCCCGGTGAAGGTGCTGGCAGGAATCATCCTCCTCACCTCCGCGCCCATGGCCCGGTTCATGAACAAAAACGTGGCCGGGGTGACCGTACCCCAGGAGTTCATCGACGAAATGGCCTCGGCCCCCAAGGGCGGCGCCATTAAAAAAGGCATTGAGATAGCCGGCCGCCAGATCAAACAAATCGTGGAGGAAAACATCTGCGACGGCGTGCACATCATGGCCATCGGCAAGGAGGAGCTTGTGCCGGACATCATGGCCGCCGGAGGCTTGCTCTAAGATTCCATAACAACGATTCAAAGACTCGCGCCGCAACAGGGATTTGTCCCTGATGCGGCGTCTTGCTTTGCAGACCTCTCCATGATACATTTTGGCCGGAACGCAGAGGGGCGAGGCGTTCCGGCAATCCAAACCGCGGGGGCGGCTGATCCAAAGCAACGCAGTGCAAAAGGAGCGGGTTCTATGCGAGGAGCAGGAGGAACGAGCGGAGGGACGGGCAGATTTGTCCTTGGGCTGATCATGATTGTGGCCGGAGGATATTTGTTCCTGGATAACATTACGGTGCGCAGCGGGTTCGGCCTGGGATACGGACTTTATACATTCGGGCTGGGATCATGGAATATGCGCCTGACCAGCGGCATGGTCCTCATCCCCTTTATCTTTGGAATAGGCTACATTTTTTACAATTCGAAAAGCCTGATCGGCTGGGTTCTGGCCGGAGCGTCCCTGGTCATGCTGACAGTGGGCGTCATAACCAGCATCCACCTGACCATGAAGCACATGAGCGCCTTTGACATTTTAACGATCCTGGTGCTTTTATTCGGCGGCATTGGCATGTTTTTGAGCTCCCTGCGGGAGGCGAAATAGCCGCTGCGCTTTCCCAAAGAAATCATAACGCAAAAAAGGGGCCTGTTTCCAAGCCCCTTTTTTTATTTCATACGTTTTGGCTGATGCAATTTGCGTCCGGTTTATTGCCCGAAGATCTCCTTGGGCTTTGTGGTGTCGCCCGTGGCGTTGGGATAGTCTTTTGCCACATAGGCTTTTTCGCCGGTTTTAATCAGGTGGTTGGCTTCTTCCATAAAGTTGTTATAGCGTTTTTTGCATTCATAAAAGCCATGCCACCAAGCGTAGTCCGGGGCCATCATGGCCGTGCCCATGCGGGCTCTGCGGCCTTCATGATGCCACAATTCATAATACTCCACCTCAAGCCTTTCATCGAAAAACTTGGATTTGTCCAGCAGGCCTTTTTCGTAGAGTTCGTCCAGCTTGGCTTTGGCCGGTTTGAAGTACACGTCGTTGTATTCGCCGACCACGCCGTCCATTTTGGTGTAATGGTCTTCCACCCAGGCTTTCCCGTGGCATTGCATGCAGATTTCCTGCATTTTGCTCCGTTCCTCCTGCCAGTTGTTCTGGGCCGGGAAGGGTTTGAAATCCTGGGGGCGAACGGTCAACGGCGCCTGGAGCTCCCAAGACAGGCGTTCGGTGACGTCATGGGTGGTCATGACCGTCCCCGCGCCGGACATATGGCAGGAAGCGCAGGTGGGGCCGCGATAATCCACCCCGGGCGTCCAGGTTCCGGGAGAGGCGTTCCAGTTATAGTCGTCGCCGAACGCCGAATAAATATCCCCGTGCTTGGATTCCGTATAAATTTCGATTTGCGGATGGTCCGGACCCAGGTGGCATTGGCCGCAGGCCTCGGGCTTGCGGGCTTCCATGACAGAGAAGCGATGCCGGGTGTGGCAGCTTGTGCAGCTTCCCAGGCTGCCGTCCAGATTCACGCGCCCCACGCCCACATTAGGCCACGTGGAGGGATCCAGCTTGCCGTCCTTGATTTTAAGCACCGTGCCGTGGCAGTAGAGGCAGCCGGCCTGACGCTCCAGATCGGAATTCATGCCATTGTTCAGCCACGGATCGATTTTCCAGATGATTTCCGTGGTGTTTGCATGCTTGCTCTTGGAGTATTGCACCGCCTCGTCCGGATGGCAACGGGAGCAATCCTTGGGAGTGACCGCCGCAGCGACGGGAACGCGGTATTCCTTGCTGCCCCACGGGTTGTCCCCACGCTCGTATTGCTTATAATGAATTTGCGAGACGTCCGCGTCATGCTCCTCCGCCTGATGGCAGTCCAAACACGTTATGTTGGCGCTGGCATGCCTGCTGCCTGCCCAATCCGCAAACAGTCCCGGGTGTTCCGTCTTGTGGCATTGAAGGCAGGCCATGGCCTCTTTGGACATGCTCCGTTCGATCCTGAATTCCTTTGCCTTGGGCATGTTCGCCTGCTCGGCGGCCGTGACGGCGCCCCACGCCAAAACCAACAGCAAAACGCCCGCGAGTAAAACGAGCTTGGAAATTTTCCGGTTCATGACGCCTCCCTATCTGATTTAAAGTCCCAGGCCCCGGTATGGGGGCTGATTTTCTCTGTAACCGTATACATTCCGATCCACATGGACCAGGTTCCTATGACAGTCCACGCAGCGTTTTTCATATCCCGGCCGGGGGTAGACCACGGTCCGGTGGGCCAACATGGCGCCGCGCTTGTTGGGGATATACAAAAGGTTGCGATGGCATTTCATGCACTGATCGTTTTTAAAGGCGGCGTAGGCTTTTTCCCGCTGCTCAGCCCGGTCGTATTCGCCGCCGGCGAAATGCATGGCGACGTCCTTAAGGCCATGCATTGTTTTTGCGTAAAAGAAATCCCAGGTGTCGTGGGGAGCGGGCAAGTGGCAGTCCATGCAATCGGCCACAAAGCCTTTGTCGTTGTTGACGTGGGTGGATGTCTTCCAGGAGTCGTAGGCTGGACGGATCTCGTGGCATGACGCACAAAACTGAGGCGTGGATGTGCGCACCATAGTGTAGTAGGTCAGGCTGAACAAAGGAAAAGCGACAACCAGTCCGAAAAGAATCAGCAAAGCAGATTTGAGATATCTCTTCATAAGCGCCCGTTTTTTTTATAAAGGATTATATGCTGTTCTTCAGGATAAGGGGCATGGACAGGCAGGTCAAGGTTTTTTCTACTTAAAATTCTCTGGCAAGCGGCAGTTTGAATTAATAGGCTGGCATATATCTCACAGTCATAATGCTCACGTCGTCATCAAAGCCCACAGGCCCCACAAATTGGGCGACCGCCTTAAAAACCGCATCGGCCAATTCCTGGGGAGGGCGCCCCCCATGCTCTGCGGCGATTTCCAAAAGCCGCTCCGTCCCAAAGCGGGTGTCATCCATCCCCAATGCTTCTGTCACGCCGTCGGTGTACAGCAAAATCTGATCCCCCGGGCCGAAATCCACCATGGCTTGCTCGTACTTGCTGTAGGAGCCCAGGCCTATTGCCGGGCCTTTGGCCGCAATTTTCTCCACGGTTCCGTGCCGCTTGATCAATAAAGGCGCGGGATGCCCGGCAGCCGAGACCGCAGCCAAGCCTCTGGCCTCGTCCACCTGGGCGTATACGCAGGTGAAAAAGGTGTCGAAACGTTCAAAGGGAAAAACCTCTTCCAACTCGTTCAGGACGGCTGCGGGAGGCAAGGGAAGAGCGCCCCCGCAATGGCGGCACGACAGGTTTTGCAATTGCTGGGAGATGGTCACCGCCACCAGGGAAGCGGCCACACCATGGCCGCACACGTCCACCATGTACAATGCGGTCAGCGGCCCCGGGGCCTGGAGGACGTTGAAAATATCGCCTCCCACATGGGTGGATGGAGCGAATTTCCAGCCCAGTTCCAGGCCGTTTTGACAATTCGCGGAGGTGGGCAGCAGCCCTTTTTGAATCAGCGCGGCGCTCTTTAAATCCCGCTGCACCTGCTCCTGTTTCTCGCTCAAGCGCATCCTTTGAAGCGTCAGCTCCGTGACGTCGTAGATAAGAACCAGCACCATGGGCCGGTCATGAAAGCGAATGTAGCGGGTGGAAAACTCCAGGTGTTTTTCCTGGGGAACGCCGTCAATGTAAAAGGTGCGTGAAAGAGAAACCTTGTCCGCGGGCACCTCGCTGAGCAGGGCGTTGACCAGGTTTTTCCGTAAGGCGCATTGAGCGCACTTGGTGGTGTTTCCGCAGCCTTTGCTTTCCTCCACGGAAAAAGTGCATCCCGCAACCTGGCCGAAGGTAAGGTCCGGATCCTCCATATCGGAAATGCCGAAAAGGCTTTTGAAAAATCCGTTCACCTGCTGAATGCGCATTTCTTCGTTAACCACCAGCACGGCTGTGTTGATGTTATTCAGGAGCAGGTTTAAAAACTCCCTGGATTCTTTGAGTTCCTTGATTTCCTGTGTCATCCGGCCTCAAAAGCCCGGTTGTCCGGGCCAGAAAAAATTATGGGTTAGGAATTATAAAAACTCCCATTATAAATATAGGACATGAATACAACGTATGCAAATTTCCAATATTACAAACAGCCGGCAAGGTCCGGTTTTGCTTAAGGATTGATCAAGTTGTTCTGAATAGCGAACCGAGAGATGTCCGCGTTGTTGCGCAGGTTGAGTTTTTTTAGCAGACGAGCGCGATAGGTGTCCACGGTTTTAACGCTAATGTGATAGGAGTCTGCAATCTCCCGGTTCGTATGGCCGGAGGCCAAGTGGCGCAAGACCTGCAATTCCCTTTTCGACAGGGAGTCCAGAAGCGACCCCCCCTTGGACCACCTGGAAACCCGCAAGGCCAGAAGCTCGGCCGCCTCTTCGGTGAGAAAGCGGCTTCCTGAATGCAGCTTTCGGATGGCGGTGACAAGCTGTTCCGGCGCGGATTTTTTGGTCATATACCCCATGGCGCCCGCCTCGATGGCGCGCACCACGTACTGCTCTTCTTCATGCATGGTCAGGATAAGCATGGGCAGGTCGGGAAGTTCGGCGTGCAGCCTGCTGACCACCTCCAGGCCGTCCATGCCGGGCATGGAGATGTCTACAACCGCAACGTCCGGGCAATGCTCCAGGGTAAGGTCAATGGCTTCCTTGCCGTTGGAGGCCTCCACGATGACCTTGATGTCCTCGCTGTCTTCAATAATCCGGCGCAAGCCCGCCCGGACTATTACATGGTCGTCTGCAAGCAAAACCCGTATCATGCTACTTCTCCTTATTCGCCCCGGAAACCTTAATCCGAAAAATAATCCGGCTCCCGGCGTCCTCGCCCGCTTCCACTTCCAAGGTTCCACCGGCCAGCATGGCCCGCTCCCTCATGCCGGCGATGCCCAGGCCTTCGGATTCTTCCACCATGCCGCCGTCATATCCCACCCCGTTGTCTGAAATTATCAGGGTGAACTCCTCCTGATCAAAGGAAAGGCTTACATCCGCCCGGTCCGTGGACGCATGGCGCACCACGTTGGTCAGCGCCTCTTGGGCGATCCGGTAAGCGGCGGTGGAAATGGCGTTGCCCAGATTGGGAATATTGTCATGCTCAAAAATACACGTAATGCCGGTGCGGCGCTCAAAATCGCTGGTGTACCATTCCAGGGCGTCCACCAGGCCCAGGTCGTCCAACACTCCGGGCCGCAGGCGCACGGCTATGCCTCGCACATCCTCGATGGTTTTATCGATCAATTCGCACATGGCCGAGGCCCGCTCCTGCGTGGCGGCGTCGGAATCTTTCAACCGCTTTTTAAACCAGACCGCGTCCATGCGAAGCACGGTGAGGATCTGGCCGAGCTCGTCGTGAAGCTCCCGGGCAATGGCCTGGCGCTCGGCCTCCTGGCTGATGATCATGCGGTTTGACAGGCGCCGCAGGGCTTCCTGAGCCTTTTTTATCTCGGTGACGTCCGTGGAGATGCCGCCGATGGCGTGGATGCGCCCCTGCTCGTCGTAAATGGGAAACTTTACGGACAAATAGCTGTGGTCCTCCCCGTCCACCCGAACCACATATTCCGACCGAACCGGCTTTTTTTCGCTCAAAACCCGGTGGTCCACCTCCCGGAATGCGTCCGCATACTCCCTGGGCATGCTTTCGTGCTGCGTCCTGCCTCGAACGTCCTCGTTGGAGATGCCGAAAATTTCCTCGTACCGCCGATTGACCATAATGTAACGGCCGTCGGCGTCCTTGATATGAACCAGGTTGGGAGTGTACTTGAGGATGCTGGAAATTTCCTCGGTCCTGCGAAAAACCTGCCGCTCCAGTTCCTGGGAATGCTGACTGAGCTTCTCCTGGGCCTGGTTCAGGGCTTCCTGGGCTTTTTTCTGCTCGGTCACGTCGACGGATACGGCCAGGGAGCGCACAAAGTTTCCCTCCTCGTCCCGCTCTCCAATGGCCGAAAGCAGCACGTCCATCACCTCGCCGTTTTTCTTGACGAACTGATACGGGACGTCAATGCATTCCCCGGTGCGCAGGAACTCGGGCATCATGGTTTCCCCAAGGTACTCGGCGGAGGACGGCGTCATGAAATCCCCCAGATGCTTGCCGATCACCTGCCCGGTTTCGTATTGCAGGGCCTTCAGCCAGTGGTCGCTCACGCTGACCAGCCGGCCTTTGGAATTGATGGAGTGAAGCATGGCCGGCGTATTGTGGTAAATGGCGCGATACCGCTCCTCGCTTTGTCGCAAGGCGCCTTCCGCCATTATTCGGCGATTGATCTCCACCAAAGCCCGGGTGTAAAGCAAAAACACCAACAGCCCCACCAGCACGATGCTGGTAATGACCACGATGCCGGTCACCCGGAACAGGTTGCTGGACACCCGCTGCGAGATGGCCTCCTCGCTCTGGATGTAATAGGCCGACCATCCCGGAAAAAAGCGGATGGGCTCTTCATGCATCAGAAAGCGGGCGCCTTTCAGCTCCACCGTATCCGGGGAGTCGGTGGGCCTGAATCCGATCCAGGACCAGGGGCCCGGACCGAACTGCTGGGAGTCCCGGACCTGATTGATCTGCTTTTCATTAAGGGGCCAAAGGGTCTTTAAAAGCCATTGCTTTTTGCTGGAAATGAACACCACGCCGTTGGGATCCGCCACCAGGACGTCCTCTTCGGGCCGGGAAGTGAGGGAGCTTTCGATCAAATCCACCAGGGCCTTGATGACCACCACGCCCGCAAGCTCGCCGTCCGAGCCCATGACCGGATGGCTGGAATACACTCCGCGCTTGTCCGAGACCGAACCCAGGGCGAGATAGGTGGCGGTGCGGCCTTCCATGGCCTTTTGAAAGTATGGCCTGAACCCGAAGTTCTTGCCCACGAAGCTGTCCGTAAAATGGCGGTTGCTTGAGGCTATGGTCAGGCCCGTGACGTCGATAAGGTAGCAGACGTCTGCGTTCAGGGTTTCCTTGAAATGGTCCAGAATCCTGTTGGCCTGTTCGGTGGCTTCCAGGTCCGTGGTTTCCAGCGCCCTGACGATACGCCGCATGCCCGCCAGGGTCTTTACGGGTCTCTCATTTTCGGTCAGGGAATCGGAAAGGTGCCTGGCGACCAGTTTGATCCGATTGACGGCCTGATGGTCGGCTTCGGAAACTGCGGCCTTTTGCAGAAAGGAGACATAAAGCACCCCGCCCGTAACAATGGACAAAAACGCCAGCAGGGCAAGCACGGAGACGATCCGCCTCAGGGCGCCTTCCGGGCTCTCTTTTTTATTCGAGCGTTTGGCCATTCTTCGCCGGTCCCTATTGTCATTACGGAAAAATGCTCCGGGATAAATATCACCGGAGCATTTCCAAGCCAATGAAAAAATGGAATGACTGCGATTGGTAAGGCCTGCGCCAGGGGCGCTCCGGTCTTCCTTATAATGGCCGTGAGGCCGTGTTTTCTTTTAATCCCTGTACGGAGCAGGCTCTTTTTTGAACAGGGTGTAATACCAGGCCCCGCTCAAAAGATACGCAAAGAACCAAGTCCCAAATACGATGAGAACCATGGCCTTGATGATGTCTCCGGTAGACCCGTTCAGGGAGAATCCCGGCACGTATCCAAACAGGAAGGGCGCCAGGTACAAAAATTTGGCGAACTTGAAAGAGGCGAAAGCCGTCCGCCACATATTGGCCTGGGCGATGGTCGCCCCTGCAAAGGCCGCAATGCACACCGGAGGCGTGATATTGGAATCCTGGGACAGCCAGTAGACGATCATGTGAGCCGCGACTTCGTTTACGCCCAAATGGGTGAGCGCAGGCACGGCCACAACTGCAGTGATAAGGTAGGCCGCTGTGACGGGAACCCCCATGCCCAGGATCAGGGAGGCCAGTGCAATTAGCAGGATGGTCAGAAAGAGGCGTCCACCGGCAATGTCTATGACGATATCGGCAAATGTCAGAATCAGACCGCTATATGTTAGTACGGCGATTATTATTCCTATGACGCCCACGGTGGCGCCGACTTTCAGGCTGCTTTCCGCGCCCTGACGGGAAGCCTCCACAAAGCCTTTTAAACCTATGCGCGTATCTTTTTTCACCCAGCTGAGCAGAATGCAGGAGCAGATGCCCAAGACGGCCGCAAAGCCGGGGGAATAGCCGATCAGCATGAGTGCGGTGATTAAAAGAAGCGGGACCGTGTAATACCATTCCTTTTTTAAAATCTCTTTTGCGCCGATCTCCGACTTATCGCCCCGGATATTATGAATCTTGGCTTCGTAATGAATCATGACAAACACGCTGAAAAAATACATGAGCGCCGGAAATATGGCTATGATCATGATTCTGGAATACGGCACCCCGGTCAACTCGGACATAATGAATCCGCCTGCGCCCATGATGGGCGGCATGAACATGCCGCCGATGGAGGCGGCGGGCTCAATGCCTCCGGCCACGTGGGGTCGGAACCCGGCCTTTTTCATAAGCGGAATGGTGAAGGCGCCCGTGGAAACCGTATTGGCGATGGCGCTGCCGGAAATGGAGCCGAACATGGCGCTGGCGATGACCGCCACCTTGGCGGGGCCGCCCACGCGATGGCCCACGGCGGCCAGGGGAAAATCGATAAAAAACTTTTGCGCCCCGGAGCTTTCCAAAAAGGCGCCGAACAGTACGAACAGCAAAACATAGGTGGCCAGCACGTTGGCCATGATGCCGAACACGCCATCCGCCTGATAATAAATGAACGTGCAGATGCCGATGAATGTGTCCCCGGGGTGGGCGATGAGGTCCGGCATGTACATGCCGTAGACGCCGTAGAGAATCATGATGATTCCAATGATCACAAAGACAAATCCCACCGCCCTGCGCGCCGCCTCGATGCCTATGAGGACGCCCACGACGGCCACGTATTTGTCCAAGTCGGTTTCGGCGCCGGCCCGGTAGTTCAGGGCCTCGTAATTATACATAAAATAGCCGCACACCAAAGCGGACAGGATTATCAGCACGTAATCGAGCACCCGCAAAAAAGGAATTTTGCTCTTGTAGAGAAGAAAAATAAGCATGTACGTGATGACAACATATATGCCCACATGAAACTGGTTGGCCGCCGGTCGCAGCACTGCGGAATACGAATAAAACCCCACCAGAAAAACCGACATGAGGCTGAATATAACTTTTTCAAAGCGATTAAGTGTATCGTACATGGCTCACCTGTATTCTTCCCCTGCGGAAAGCCCGGGACTCCTGTCTTTTTCCCGGAAACGCCCTCTGCCCCGGGCTTGGGCGGGGCCGCCCCAGAAGGACGGCCCCGGAAATTTCTGCTGTTATTTCAATACGCCTTTCTCGCGCCAGAACTTTTCGGCGCCGGGGTGCAAAGGAGTAATGATGCCTTTGATGCCGTTTTCAATGCTCATGGCCTTGGCGGATTTGTGGGTTTCCACCATGAACTTCAGGCCTTCATCGCTGAAGACCGTGGAAAGCAGCTTGTAAGCGTCTTCTTCGGTCAGGCTGGGGCTTGCAACCCACAGGGAGGAATCCTGGAAGGTGTTGGTGGGCTCGTCCACGCCTTTGTAAGTGCCGGCGGGAATGACAACCTTGGAGAAGTAGGGGTATTTTTTGAACATGCCGATTTCTTCGGCGTCTTTGTAAACGTCGATCAGGCGGATGTCGGTCTGGAGGGCGGCTTCAATAACGGAGGCGTTGGGATAGCCCACGAAAACCCAGAAGGCGTCCAGTTGCTTGTTCTTGAAGGCGTCGGCTGCAGCCCGGTATCCCTGAAAGCGGCGATCCACGTTTTCCCAGATGCCCAGCTCGGTGAAGAACAGTTCGCAATTGGCCGCGGCGCCGGAGCCGGCGTTGCCCACGCCCACGCGTTTGCCCTGGAGATCCGTGGTCTTTTTAATGTCGGAGTTGGCCCGCACCACCAACTGGGCCGGGGCGCCGTAAAAATAGCACATGGCCAAAACGTTTTCGTACTTGCGGTCGTCATTCTTCAGCTTGCCGTTGCGAGCCTGGAAAACATGGCCGGAATAGGCGACGGCCATCTGAGCCCGGTTGGCGTTGATCAGCCGGATGTTCTCAATGGATCCGCCCGAGGAGCTGGCCAGGACCTTGATGCCCGAGCCTTTCAATGAATCCTTGGTCAGAGAAGTAATGGCGCTGGCATAGTACTGAAAGGTTCCGCCGGAAGGGCCGCCGGAAAACTTGTACATCTTGGCGAAGGCGGTGGATCCGCCCAGGCAAAGAGCCATCGCCGTCATCACCACACACAAGAAAACTAACCGCTTTTTCATGACACGCTCCTTTTGCTCGTCTGATTGTTTTGGAATAAAAGTTGATCCCCCTGCCGTTCCGGTCGAGGGGACGGAAATACCCACGATGGACTCATCATATATTAAGGATAGGGCTCAGGAAAATTCTTGGAACTCTGATTCCTGTGTAAGAAATTTTCTGACAAAGATGTTTTGAGGTGAAATCTCGCCGGGATCTCCAAGGCGCTGCATTTCCTCCCGGACGTTATTCAGCCCCTCCGATTATTTGTTCTAACCGTAGAAGGCGCAGAAAACAAGGGGGGAAATAAAAGGTGGACTTTCGTTCATCAAGCGGCTTGGCATTGTTTCGTCGGGTCGCTTCGCGGTAAAATTGCAGGATTAACGGTCATTCCGGACAGATCAGGCGCCTGCTACAATGGCTTTTTTATTTTTTTTACCATCGTCCCCATTCCCGGCCTGAAAAAACGTATGCTGCGCACACTGGCAGGATACTGCTCTGCCGGCGCCGCCCAAGAACAAGGATGCCGCTTCGCGGCGGAATTTGTTGGGTTTCGCGGGGCTCTACCCAACCTACGATGCCGGCGTTATCCAAAAGATAGGAAGCATGGTAATAATTGATTTCCCCATCCTGGCTTCCCCGCCGGGGCGGAAGAGGCTAGCAAATGGCGCCGAAGGCCTTGCCCAGCTTGGTCTGGCAGATTTGCTCCTGCTCGTCCAGGATTTCCTTGAGAATGCGCAGGCGGGTCATGGGATTCATTAACACAGTCCGCAAAACCACCACGTCTCCGCCTTGCTCAGGCGGCCGCCGGAAGGTCGTCCGGGAAACGAAGCTCTTTCCGGCCTCGCGCTGATCCCGTTGCAGCACGATATTCAAGGCGTTCAGGCATTGGTTGATTCTGACGACTTCCTTGGGCTCGGCGTTTTTCAATCTTTCCTGCAAACGCTTGGGCACGTACCGATAGGTGAGGATGTTCAGCTCCGGCGGGGTGACCAGTTCAAAATCCTCCCTGGCCCGGATTTCCTTGGCGAATTGCTTGGCCAGCCCGATGCCGTGCTCCACCAGAATGCCGTAGCCTTTGACGCCCATCACCTTAAGGGCGCTGTCCAGGATCAGGGAGGTGGAGGCTCTGGAGCCGGCCAGGGATTTGATGCCCAAATCCACGGAGCCCGGCCTGGCGATGTAGGTGGAATGATAGGCGATGGCGTCCATGGCCCAGGGATTTTTAAAATACACCATGCCGCAGGTCATGGGCATGTAAAACTGTTTGTGCCCGTCGATGGTCACCGAGTCGGCCATGTCGATGCCTTCCAGAAGATACTTGTATTTTTCGGAAAACAGGGTCGGGCCGCCCCATGCAGCGTCCGCATGAAAATGGATGTTATGCTCGGCGCAGATTTCGGCGATCTTGGGCAAGGGGTCCACGGACCCGGTTTCGGTCGCGCCCGCGATGCCCACCACGGCCATAATCCGGGTTTTGGGATCGGAGTTGATTTCCTTGACGGCCCTGGCCATGGCGTCCACGTCCACCCGGTTGTTTGCGTCAATGGGCAGGCCGATGACGTTTTTATTGCCCAACCCAAGAAGGCCCGCCGCCTTGCGCAGCGAATAATGCCCCAATTGGGAAACCAGCACCACCATCCGCTCAATGCCCAAAGCCTGGTACGCGGCGAACATGCCTTCCTGCTCCACGCCAGCGAAGCCTTCGGCCTGATTCAGGATGTTGTTTCGGGCCACCCATAGGGCGGTCATATTGGCCAGGGTGCCGTCTTCGGTGAATCCGCCTAAAGACGTATCCACGCTTTGGATGTGGCGGGAGTAAAACGCGTCGTTCTGTTGGTAGATCATCCGGTGAATTTTAGCCAGAAGCTGTTTTTCGACAATGGAGACGATCTTGGAGGTTTCCAGCTTGACCACGTTCTGATTCAGGGCGGCCACAAAAGCGGCGAGGTGGACCATAAAAAACGGCATGGCGGAGGTCATGTGGCCCACAAAATAAGGCGAGGCCACGTTTACGGCGTGGGGAGCGATGTCTTCCACCAGTTCGGTGATGACGTCAGCCAGTTTTTTTTCCGGCTGTTCGCTGATCAGGCTGTTTTGGAAGCGGGAGGCCATTTCACGCAGGCTGCGTTCTTCGGTAATGCCCACGTGATCTCTTAAAAAATCCTGGAGCCCGAAAAAAATCTGCTCCATGTATTTTAACAAGGTGGCTTTGGCCGAGTCGTCTTCGCGCATGATGAATATGCGCTTCAAGGTTTCGCGGTTGGCTACAAGTTCCCTGCGCTGTGCCTCGGATGTCCGGTCCATGCTCCCTTTCCCCTTAATGTGAAGCCCAAAAAACCGGGGCGGTCGCTCATTTCCGCCCCATTTTGCGGCGTTCCCCTCGCCGCGGGAAAAAAAACGGATCGCCGGTCCGATTCTTTCCCAAGGGTAATCGGTATACCCTTACGAATGGTTAAATACAAGGCCTTTTCAAGGATTTTTGGGGGAAACGCCTTGCGAAACCGCGCCTCCGCCCGAAAATCAGGTTTGAGGACGGCCTTTTTTCCCGTTAAAAAGGCCGAAGCAGGATCTCCCCGCCTCGGCCTTATCGTTCTAACTCATACCATTTCCTTAAAATAAGCCTTGTTTCGACCTATCCCATGAAATCCAGGATGATTTGCAAAATCCTGCGCAGAGGCTCGGCAGCGCCCCATAAAAGCTGGTCGCCCACGGTGAAGGCCCCAAGATATTCAGGCCCCATGTTCAGCTTATGGATTCTGCCCACCGGCACTTCCAGGCCGCCGGTGACCGCCGTGGGGCTCAGGAGCTTCATGGAATCCGCCTTGTTATTGGGGATGACCCTGACCCAGTCGTTGGCCTTGGCCAGCATGTCCTCAATCTCATCCACGGGAACGTCCTTGGTGAGCTTGATGGTCAAAGCCTGGCTGTGGCAGCGCATGGAGCCGATGCGGACGCACAGGCCGTCAATGGGAATCTGCTTTTCGGTTCCCAGGATTTTGTTGGTTTCCACAAGGCCCTTCCACTCTTCCCGGCTTTGGCCGCTGGGCAGTTCCGAGTCGATCCAGGGGATGACGCTGCCGGCCAGAGGCACGCCGAAATTGTCCGTGGGAAAATCCCCGGAGCGCATGGTTTCCAGGACGGTCCTGTCCAGATCCTGGATGGCCGAAGCGGGATCGTCCAACAGCGCCTTGCTGGCGCCGGAAATGGAAGCCATCTGGGCGATGAGCTCCCGCATGTTTTTGGCTCCGGCGCCCGAGGCCGCCTGATAGGTCATGGAGGTCATCCATTCCACCAGGCCATTCTCGAAGAGTCCGCCCAAAGCCATGAGCATGAGGCTGACCGTGCAGTTGCCGCCGATGTACTTTTTCACACCCGAAGCCAGAGCCTTGTCAATGACCGGCCTGTTCACCGGATCCAGAACGATGACTGAGTCGTCGTCCATACGCATGGCCGAGGCCGCGTCGATCCAGTATCCGTCCCAACCCATGCTCCTCAGCTTGGGATGCATTTCCTTGGTATATCCGCTGCCCTGGCATGTGACGATGATATCCATGGGCAGGAGTTTGTCCGCGTCCATGGCGTCCTGGAGCAGGGACTCGCCCAGTCCAACATCCGGGGCCTTTTGTCCGGTCTGGGAGGTGGTGAAGAAGAGGGGATCAAGACCGGTAGTCTTGAAATCGCCCTCAGCCCTCATACGGTCCATCAACACCGAGCCAACCATTCCTCTCCAACCTACAAAAGCCACTTTTGCCATGATTCCAAATCCTTTCGTTTAAGTATATATTAAAGCCGCACGCGGCGATTAACCTTTAATGATAAAGAAATTTTCAATTTAGTCAAATTAATATCCGGTTAAGCTCAAAATTTGTTTTCCCTACGCCCTGACTTGTATGCTATGCACTCCCATGCCTCAAGATGAACCCCATAACGCCAAGACCATGAACGCATCCCCGCCCCGCATACTGGGCCTAAACCCCTGGATTCACGACTTTGCAGCCTACGACGTGTGGGCCAGGCCCCTGGGGCTGTATTACATCCTGGCCATATTGCGAAAAGCCGGCTTTGCCGTATCCTATTACGACTGCCTGGGCAGGCCGGATACATCCCATCTGAAAAAAAACCGCTACGGCGCCGGCCCGTACCTCAAGCAAGCCCTGCCCACGCCGAAAATCCTCGGGGACGTCAAACGGCGCTTTTCCCGCTACGGCCTGGAGCCGGAACAGGTGCGCAGGGATTTGTCGGGCATGGACAAGCCGGATTTGATCCTGGTCACCTCCCTCATGGCCTATTGGTATCCGGGAGTGTTTGAGGCCATCGCTCTTGCCAAGGAAATCTGGCCGGACGTCCCTTTGGTTTTAGGCGGAACCTACCCGACTTTATGGACGGACCACGCACGAAATTTTTCGGGGGCGGACGAGGTTTTTACGGGCCTGGCTGACGAACGCATTGTGGATTTGGCCAATCGCCGTACAGGCTGGAGCGCCGAAAACCCTGTCAGGTCCGGCGCTTTGGACGAGTTCCCCTACCCCGCTTTGGATCTGGAGGGGACTCCCGTGTTTGCGCCCGTGTTGACCTCGCGAGGATGCCCCTTTCGCTGCCATTATTGCGCCTCGGGGTTCTTGAACCCGGAATTTTTACGGAGAAATCCTGACGCTGTGTTTGCGGAAATGCTTTATTGGCACGAACGCTACGGCCTTCGGGATTACGTGTTTTACGACGACGCTATGCTGGTGCAGCCGGAAAAGTATTTTTTGCCCTTGATGGATAAAATCCTCTCCCGAGGCCTGAACTGGCGCTTTCACACGCCCAACGCAGTCCACATCCGCAACCTGACCCCGCGGACGACCAAAACCATGTTCCAGGCGGGATTCAAAACCATCCGCCTGGGGTTGGAGACGGCGGTCTTCTCAAAACGCAACGGCATGGACGCCAAAATTACCCGACAGGAGTTCCTGGACGGCGCGAAAAACATGCAGGAAGCCGGGTTTGACGCCAGCGTTGTGGGGGCCTATTTGCTGATCGGCCTGCCCAACCAGGATTACGACGCGGTGAGAGAGTCCATTTCCATCGTCAAAGAGGCGGGAATCCGGCCAGTGCTCACCCATTACACGCCCATTCCCCATACGGCCTTGTGGGAAGAGGCCAAGGCGTCTTCCCGGTACGATCTGGAGGCGGATCCCCTTTACACCAACCGGGCCGTGTTTCCCTGCCAAAGAGAGCCTTTCTCGTGGATGCTCTTGTCGGAACTGAAAAATCTGTGTGTTGTTTGACAATACCTACGCATAAAGAACCCTGCCTAAAAGAATGAATTGACATTTTTCGACGGATAATCAGTAAGAAAAAAATTCCCGTAAAAAATCAAGGTTGGCAACATATTCATCGATCGTGCATCCAAGATAATCCGCTGCCGTTTCCAGTGAGATCAAATTACTTGCATTTGCATGAAACACAAAACCTGCAAATTGCTCTCCACGTCTGCTGTCCGGTGTCGACTCCGGCTTGAAATAGTCAATGGAGAACGATTCTCTGCCCTTCCAATCATCAGTCGGCGTTGTGTCGTCTACAGTCAATTGACCCAACTCGACAGAACGGTCAGATGCGTTCCATATATGGTATTTGGCGCTTGTATAGCTTAGGCCGAAAGTCTCCATAACTGCGCGAAGTCCAGCGTTATAATTTTCGTGGGCCTTAAAAATCTTTAAGGCCTCCTCTTGCGGGGCTATAAACTCGACAGCAAAGGCATTTGCCCTCTGCTCCACATATTGCGTTTGCTGCCAGGGAGCCTCTTCCAGATCGTCATACCTGTCAAGTTGCAGGCTTGTCAGATTTTCATCTGGATCCCATAACAGGTGGCCCAATTCATGGGCGAGCGTTATACGGCGCACCCATTCACTCCTATTTTCCCCGACGATATTAAGAGCTATGCCCCTGTCATTTCCATTGGCAATCGTGGCCCCGGCAAACCCTTTCGGAAGCCGCAACTGAACCACTGGTATCCCTAACTCATCCTCGACCAGGGTGCGCAAATTTGAGATAGGTTGGTTAAAAGGGATACTCAAGGTCTTTCGGGTTTCCTGCGCCAAATAATATCCATGGCGCCAAGCCGGATAACCGGGGGCTCCATAGTTGGCAGACGGAGTAAAACCAATAAATTCCTTGAGAGGAAAAAGCCATTCTCTCAACTGATATTGCTTCATGATGACCCAGGCAGCTTCACATAACCGGGATATCAACTCTGTTGAGGCAGGTTCCCCGGTATTCCTGAGATCTCGCAATCTGTATCCTAAACGGTCATCTCCGCCAGCCTTTGGTGCAAAGGAAATCTTATGTCCATCCAGAGCCAGTTCCTGGGCGATCTTCTCCAGAACTCGGATTGGATTTCGGGTCATGGGATCTTCCGCATTTTTGATATCTGAAATACTTAGCCCAGCACGTTGGGCAAGTTCGGACTCCGTATAGCCAATCTGTTTTCTTCTATCAGCCAATGTCGCAGCAGGCTCATCGGGATTAGCAGGTAAGATAGCGCTTCCATACGAGGCGATTTCCTGTAAAACAGGAAGCCCGTACGCCTTATAGGCTTCCCATGCTGAAAGGCGCCGGCCTGTGGAGGCCGGGCTATATTCAGCAATTTGATCCTGGCTTCTGACAAAAAGTTTTTGGGAGGAACGAGCTCTTTCCTCCGGTGTTTCACCCTTGCTGTCCAAACCGAAAATAAGGGCAAGCTCAAGATTATCTAATCCAGCCATTCAGGTTCACCTCTTAAAAAACGAAACTCTCTTGCTGTTTCATTATCCCAGCCCATGCTGGCAACTGAAAAGCCAGCATCCCTAAAGGCTTGAGCAGCACTCGCCAACTCTTCTGAATTACGAGGTTTATAGCGAGAAGATCCTCCATTAATCACCACTGTACGGGCGTCATAAAACCATAATTCTCCTGCGGTATGAGCTGCTTTTCCGCCTGTGAGATTTGTGTGTGATAGTCGCCCTCGTTCAAAATGCCGCCCATTACCACAATATTCAAGGGCGGCGGGGACATTCTCCATAGCCACCACCCACAAATATTTTGTTTGCATTGCTTTTGCTTCATCTTCTCTTGACTTCGGAGCAGCGCCGAACTTTATCTTTTCCGGGCAAGGAAATTCAATTTCAAAAAGGCCTTCTTCGGCCCCAATTTGAGTTACTTCATCTGGGTACTGTTGCCTTTTAAGATCAGGATTCCTTGCAGGATAAACGCTACGATGATCCTCGAAATACCCGGAAACCCTTTCCTCCATTCCAAGATACCCTCCGTTCAAGGGGTAGTCAACTGATATCATTTGCTTTGTCTAAGCGTACTTATTGTGAGAAAAAAGATCAATCAAAAACTGTATGCTCTTTTTTGTAGTGCAAGCTGAGAGTTCGACTGGCTGAAAAAGCGGATTTTGGGATTGCGATTACGCAGGACCGCCCGCCCTCCTGTTTTGGGATTTTAAGGAGCTAAGGCGGACTGGACGGCCCTGCGTCATTTCATCAGGCAAGAATCAGTTTTCTGCAATAAGAACGTCATCCCTCCCCAAGGGGCGAGTTCGCGCGGCAAGTTCCTGTTCCAAGTTGATTCAGTATTTCACCCCATTGTACTTTTGCCACGATTGCAAATACTGCTTCTCTTCCTGACTCCATTTCTCGTCATCCCAGCCAAGAAGCGGCTGGCAAATTTCCTTGATTCCGGGCAGATGCGTTACACCGCCTTGCCTCAACAAAACCGCAATGCGGGTGCGTCTGCGCATCAAATCCTCCAAATGCACTACCATTTCATTTTTTGCGGCCCAACGCAACTCCGCCCAGAGGGTTTCCGTGCCCGGAATTTTCTCCAACTCGCCGGGCTGGGCGTCCTTGATCAAGTCTTCCGCCCGGGCGCCGTACCTGCCCTGAAGGCGGGTCAAGATCTCCCTGTCCAGACCTGCGGCTTCGGCGGACAAGGGTTTTACGGGCGAAAACACGCGCTGTTTTTTGTCCAGGTCCGGCAGATCTCCCAAGGCAGGCTGGGCCGCCTTCAAGGCGTCCAGGGCGATCAGCCGAAAGGTGGTCAACTTACCGCCGGTTACGGTCAGCAATCCGTCCTCTTGCCAGACCACGTGGTCGCGGGATTCCTTGGACGGGTCTTTCTTGCCCGATCCCACCACGGGACGGACGCCCGAATAGGTAGCTATAATATCTTTGCGGGTTATGTCCAGTTTTGGGAAGTAATGCCGAACGCTTTCCAGCAAATAGTCCACCTCGCCGGATGTTGCGGCGGCTTCTTCGTTCAATTTTTTTCTATGGTCGATGTCCGTGTTGCCTGTTATGACCCGGCCTTCCCAGGGAAAGATGAACCCCGGCCGTTTGCTGACCGGATGCGTGATCACAATGCTTTGGGAAACGGGCAATCTTTCCGCGGAAAAAACCAGGTGGCTGCCCCGCAAGGGACGGATGTGTTTGGAGTTTTTCCTCCTCACCTTGCTCCGAAAATCGTCGGCCCACGCGCCTGTTGCGTTGATCACCTGTTTGGCCTTGGCCTGCATTTTTCCGCCGGAGACCGTATCCTCCAGTTCCACGCCGCACACCCTGCCCTCTTCCTTTAATAAATCCGTGACCTTGCAATAATTAAGAGCGACGCCTCCTTCTTCCCTCCCCTGCTGCAAAACCCGAAGCACCAGCCTTGCGTCGTCCGTCACGGATTCGTAAAACAACAGGCCGCATTCCAGGCCTTTTTCTCTGAGGCCGGGAAAGCGCTTGAGCATTTCCTTGACCGAATAGGTGTGCTTCCGAAATTTGCGGCTCATGACGTCGTAGGTCAAAAGGCCCGCATGGACGATCAAACGCTGCAGCAGGGAGCCTTTATAAACGGCCATCATCATGCCGAACGGTTTGACCAGGCCGGGAAGCTCCTGCAAAAGCATTTCCCGCTCGCGGACCGACTGATAGGTGAGCATGAAATCCCCCTGCTGGAGATACCGCAGGCCGCCGTGCACCAACTGCCCGGATCGGCTGGAGGTGCCCCAGGCAAAGTCGCGCTGCTCCACCAACAGGGTTTTCAGGTTGCGCCGGACCGCTTCCCGCAGGATGCCGGCGCCGGTGACGCCGCCGCCGATGATAATCAGGTCCCAATCTTCCGCGCTGATTTTTTTAACTAGGTCTTCTCTTTTGTACTGCATGATTCGTCCGTCCGCACTTCAGTGCTGCTATTTTTCCTGACTGGAATAGGCAATGAACTTGCCGATAACTTCAATTATCTGCTCTTCGCTCAAAACATTGGGCTCGCCCACGGCTTTGGCTTTCAGGTAAATCTCCGCGCAAAACTCCATTTGCTCGGCCAAGGCGTATGCATGGCTGATGCCGGATCCGGCGGCCAGAGCGCCGTGATTGGCCAGCAGGCAGCCGTAACGGCCTTTCAGGGTTTTCAACGCGACTTCCGCAAGCTCCATAGTCCCGAACAGGCGATACGGCGCCACGGGAATGGTGGAGCCGCCGCTGTACGCCACGTTGTAATGGACCGCCGGAAGCTCCCAGCCCAGAATCGCCAGGGTGGTTGTGTTGGGGGAATGGGTGTGCACCACCGCGTTGATGTCCTCCCTGTTTTTGTAACAGATCAGATGCAGGTCGGACTCGGAGGACGGGCGTCGTGGGCTGTCCAGCACATTTCCGTCCAAATCCTGAACCACCACGTCCACCGGCTCCATGACCATGTAATCCATGGAACTGGGACTGATGGCCATGAGGCCTTCCTCCCGGTTATAAATGCTTATATTGCCGCTTGTGCCCACGGTAAGCCCCGTGGAGATCATCCTTTGACAATATACAACCACTTGTTCTCGTTCTTTTTCCAGTAACATGGCTGCTCCTTTGCTTGTTTTTGCTCTCCCTGAAATATTTGATTAGGCGGACGCAACGCCCATGCTGCCGGAGATTGTAAAATAAAACTCCAGGATTTTGTCCACCGCATTGTATTGATGAAATCCGGCGTTTCCTTTTACCAAGGGATTAAAACCCGCTTTGGTCGCCGCCAGATAGGCTTTGATGAGCTCCGTAAACACGTTGATCTTGCAAATTCCGCCGGCAACGCATCGCCGGAGGTTGTCCTCGCCGGTTCCCGATCCGCCATGGAGCACCAAGGGAACGTCCACGGCCTCGTTGATGGCCGCCAGGCGGTCAAAATCAATGCGAGGCTCTCCTTTGTAGGTCCCGTGAAGCGTGCCGATTGACACCGCCAGGGCGTCCACGCCGGTTTCCCGGGCGAAAAAAGCGGCCTGATCGGGGTCCGTCAGGTTGCTTTCCTCCGCCTTGCCTTCCAGGCTGTTTTTATTGGCGCCCACGTGGCCGATTTCCGCCTCTACGGAAACTCCCGCCTGGCGGGCCGCCTGCGCCGTCTGCCGAGTCATTTTCCGATTCAGGTCAAATTCAAAGGCGCTGGCGTCAATCATCACGCTGGTAAAACCGGCAGCGACGGCCCGTAAGCAGGTTTGGACGTCCTTGCCGTGATCCAGGTGGAGGCACACCGGAACCGTGGAATCCTGGCAAAGAGTCCTGATCTTGCCTATCCACCGGTCAAAACGGCGGAACCGGTCAATGGGCAAGGGAGGATAACTGGCGATAATCGGGGCGCCGTATTTTTCCGCCGCTCGGAGATAATGCTTAAGCATGCCGATGCTTATAAAATCCGGAGCGATCACTGCGTATTTATGCTTTTGCGCAGGCGCCAATATTTCAGATAAGGTAACTAACATGAGCGTCTCTCAATAATCGTTGTTCGATTCCTTATTGGGCCAACTTTTCCAGGTTTTCCCGAATCAGATTGGCCAGGAACTCCCTTTCGCTGTCCAGTTTCCACATGGCCATGCGGAAGACGCCCAGCAATAAGGTCCATTTTTCAAAGCCGTCTGCGGAAAAGCCCATCATGGACTGTATGTGCTTTCGATACTGCTTTTCAAAGCCCTTGCGGAATATGGAAATGATGATTTCCATCACAAAGCTGTTGCCCGGCGCGGTTTCCGCATTGGCGAGCATAAAGGAAGTCATGGCCGCGTCCGCTTCGGGACATCCTTTCACCGCCTCGGCCCAATCGATGACGGAGTATCCTCCGTCATCCGTCAGCATGATATTGGAGGGGTGAAAATCCATGTGGCAAATTGCGTTTCCGTCAGGCAGGCCGTCCAGGTAGCGCCTGAGCAGGTCGAATTGCTCCGGCTTGATGGTCCCCTCGGGAAGCTCCGCGTGCGCCATGCGCCAGGCTTCGTCCTTGATATCCGGCAGATCGGGCGCCTCGCGGCTTAAAAAATCCGCATGCACGGAAGCCATGAATTTCGCCCCGGACCACAGGTTCAAAGGGTTGCCCAACTTGGCTTTCAACAGATCCTGTTTGCCCGCCCATTCGAAAAGAATGCCTTTGCGGCCTTTCATGTCCAGCATTTCCAAAGCCTTGGGAGAAGGAACGCCGGCCTTGTCTACAATCCGGCAGCGTTCAAACTCCTCCTCCACCTTCCAATCCGGCACGGTATCGTGCAGCAGTTTAAACACAAGATTGTCCTGCGTCACGTACACGTCGGAAACCCGTCCCACGGCCAATGGCGTCAAGTCCTCAAATTTCATAACTCCTCCCCCTAATTTTAAAGCAGCACTACTTTTTTCAATCCCTGCTTGTCCAGACTCAGATTGACGGCTTCCAGCACACCGTCCAGGCTGTCAAACCGGTGGGAGATCAGGCGTTTGACGTCGATTTTTCCCGCCTCGATCAACTCCAGGGCGTTTTTGTAATCGTCCGGAGAAAACGATGACGTACCCGTGATGGTCAATTCATGATAATGCAAAAGGTCCGACGGAATCTCCACCGTGGACCCGCCGGGCATGCCGCCGAACAAACTCACCGCGCCGCCGCCCCGGGCCATTTCCAGGGCAAGCAAATAGGTCTGGGCGCTTCCCACAGCTTCGAAAACCACGTCGGCGCCCATAAAGCCGGTCTTCAACCGGATTGCCTGATTGGCGTTTTCCTTGGCCGAGTTGATCACCTCGTCCGCGCCGAAATCCAAAGCCTGCTCCAGCCGCTGGTCGTCCACGTCCACCATGAACACCTTGACCGCGCCCTCTGCTTTGGCAAGCTGCATCAAGATCAGGCCCATGGGGCCTGCGCCGATGACGGCTGCCGTGGATCCCTGAGGAACTCCGGCTTTGCGAACCGCGTGCAGGCAGGACGCCACAGGCTCCACCAGGGCAGCTTCTTCGTAGGAGACGGCGTTGGGCAGGACCAGCGTCCGCAAATGGGCGCCCTCTCCGGGAACCTTGAAATATTCCGCAAATCCGCCAGGCTGTACAAAACTGCCCGGCGCCTTATGGCAAAACCGGTAAGCCCCCAGCTTGCAGGGCGGGCATTCCAGGCAAGGATTGAAAGGCGCCACAGCCACCCGCTGCCCCACGGAGTAGCCAGTCACTCGATCGCCCACCACCGCAATCTCCCCGGCCATTTCATGACCCGGAGTCCAGGGAAGGCCGTAAAGCTCAATATAAAAATGTTTGCCGTGCACGCACGCCTTGACGTCCGTATAGCAAAGGGAGCAGGCGTGCATCTTGACCAGAAACTCATTTTCCCCGATTTCCGGGACGGGGATTTCCCGGACTTCAATTTCTTTTGGTATTTTGGTCAGGCAGGCTGCTTTCATTTTTTTCATTGACAATCCCCTCTAAAAACTTCAATTTGATATAAAATTGACAAAATCAAATTGAAGTTGCTAAATTCCAGGTTGTTTGTCAATTAAAAAAATCAAACCTTCCGGCAAAGGAAACTTTTATGGCCTTTAAAAAGGGAAACATTCCCCTCTATTTTCAAATCTATCTTCAGTTAAAACAGGAAATTATTTCCGGAGACCGCCCGCCCGGCTCGCCAATTCCCACCATTAACGAACTGGCGGAACAGACCGGCGTAAGCCATGGCATGATACGCCGGGCCCTGGAGCTTTTAGAGATGGAGTCCCTGGTCATAAAAAAGCCCCGCGTCGGCACGGTGGTCCGGGAAAGCCCGCAAAAAGCCCTTTGGGTTCCCACTTCCTCCTTGGATGATTTCAGGCAACGGCTGGAGCTTGGCGCCATCCGATTTTTGTCGGACGGATTCGTCGATCCCCCCAACCGCGTCATGGGCCATTTTGACTCCCGGGAAGAGATGTTACAAGACGGAAAAATATACGAAACACAATTTTTGCTCATTTCCAGCCAGGATAAAAGCCGCATTGACCTGGCGAGGATGTTCGTCCCATTATGGAGGTACAATCAGATCCCGTTGGATCAATGGCGGAAAGCGCCCCTTGCGTCCGCGGCCATGGACGTAGACGTGGCCCGGATTCGGCAGGTCACCCGGCCCTGGTTTTGCGACCATTACGCCTCGGAGCATTTGCAACTGCCTGACGGCACGCCCATTTTCCACCGGACCATCATCGCCTACCTGCCGGACCACAAGCCCCTGGGCGTGCTGGAGCTGCTGACCAACATCAACGCCATGGAAAGGGAGATTATCTTTTCCTGATTGACCTTTTTTAATACCTCCTCAACTTTCGGGATTACACGCAAAATGCTGTCGGATGAACCTGCGAAAAAGGGCATAGGATTCAAATCGGCGCAGCAATGGTTTATGCGCCTAAACATAAAGCGGGAAAAATCTATCGCAGAACCATCCGACCTACTCTCTACCCAGAGATATTTTGATTTATTTCAGTAGGTTTTGTAGGTTGGATGGTTCTGTGCATGATGCTTTTTGTAGCAATCCCGTGAATTATGCTTTCCCGAGTTTCGTTCTTCAAAAAAACCGTGCGCGCGCAGGTTCATCCAACACTTTTAACCGCCAGCTATACAGAAAGTCGAGTTACCTTTTTAGCTTTTAGCGAGAGAGGATGCCATGAATAATTCGCCGAAACAAAAAGCCGCAGCCTGCGCCAGGGAGTCCTGCCAGGAATGCGAAATCAAGGGCGAACTTATTTGCTACGCCAGCCTGTCCGACCTGGCGGATTTTTTCGTCTTATTCGTCCAATGGGCCATTCCCTTTTTTGCCGGCATGATTTCCGGCGGGCATTGGTCGGGTCTGGCTGTGTGGGCCGGCTTGTGCGTGGTGTTTTTCGGATATGTCGAAGCATGGCTATTGTGCCGCCATTGCCCGGCGTACAAAGAGCCCGGCGCAACGCTTCGCTGCCACGCCAATTGGGGGCTGCCCAAACTTCCCGCGTACAATCCCAAGCCCATGGCCCCCTGGGAGCAGGCGGCATGGCTGATTTACGTCGCCGTGCTGTTTTTGTATTTCGTTCCGTTTTTCGTCATCGGAAAACAATGGCTTATGCTGGTTTGGAATTTATGGGCGTTTTTTACCGCCGCCTGGATTCTGGTCAGGACCCAGTGCAACCGGTGCTTTCATTTGTCCTGCCCGGCCAACCGGGTCCCGGAAGACGTCAAACAGGCCTTTTACAAAAACTTTCCCGACCACGAGCCCAAATAAGCCTTTATTTTACAACCCCATGCTGGTCCTACGAATCATTTCCTCTTTCATGGCCGGGGTGAGGTCGTTGAAATAGGCCGAGTAACCGGACACCCGAACCAGCAAATGGGGATAGGCTTCGGGGTTGTCCCTGGCTTCGATCAAAACCTTGGGGTCCAGCACGTTGATCTGGGCCTGCATGCCTCCGCGCTTGAAATAGGTGGAGAAGATGCTTTTCATGGCCATGCAGCCGGCCGGGCTTCCCACGGTGTTTGCATCGAACTTGATGTTGAAATTGATGCCGTTATCCGTCTTTGAATAGTCGATGCGGTTCATGGAGTTCAACACGGCCGTGGGGCCTTTACGATCCTGGCCGTTGGAGGGAGACATGCCGTTGGACAGGCTTTCGCCATTTCTGCGGCCGTTTGGCAGGGCCGAGACCACCGTCCCCCAATACTCGTGCAGGGTGACGGAATAAACGCCCACCGTGTACTTGCCGCCCCGAGTGCTTGTCTTTCCGTCCAGGGCTGCATTGAAAACGTCCAGGGCGTAGGCGGTCCAGACGTCGGCTTCGGGATCGTCGTTGCCGAACTTGGGCATATTCAACAAATAATGCCGCCAGCGGTCGTCAGCCAGGTTATTTTTCAGATGGCCGGCCAACTCTTCCATGCTGAGCTTTTTATCCTCAAACACAGCCTGCCGGATGGCGGCCAGGGAGTCCCCCGCGTCCACCAGCCCCACACATTGAATGCCGGAAAAATTGTAGCGCGTCCCGCCCCGGGTGGAGCAGGCCCCGTTTTCCAAACATCCGTCCAAAAGCATGCTGGATAGCGGCGTGGGATGATATTCCGCGTTGGCGATTTCGATGGCCTGCAAATCCTTCAGCAGTCGGTTTATGCCATGAAACATCTGAATTTCAAAGGCTTCCTGGACGTCCTCGATGCATGTCATCTGGGAGACGGGCTTGGTTTTGGCGCCTATCCGGGCGAATCTGCCCAGCCGCCGTCCCTGATTCAAGGCCAGTTCCAGGATAATGGCCGTATTGAACAAGGCCGCGTCCGTGGAGGAGAAGGATACCCCCTGAGCGACAGGCTCCACGCATCCCACGGGGGTGTAATTTCGGGCGTCGCCGATTTTCACGCCGTTTTGCTTCAGGACCGGAACAATCACCTCATCATTGTAAATGGACGGAGAATTGGCGCCGTTGGAAAGAATGCCATAAACCTTGTCCAGGTATTCTTTGGGGGAGTTTTTGTGGACCCGGGCCGTGTAATTGGGCTGGCGCATGCGCAATTCGTCCATGACTTCCAAAAAAATCATGGTCAGCTCGTTGGTGGAGTCCTTGCCGTTTTTGTGGGTTCCCCCCACGTTGACTATCTGGCCGTTAAAAAAGCCCCCATGGGTCCTTGTGATGTATTTGGAAAAAACCGGCACGATCTCGGACATCTTTACGGAAAAGGCGCCCGCAAGCTCTTTGGCCTCCTCGCGGGTCAGGAGGCCGGTTTTCAGGTCCTTTTCATAATAGGGATATAAATAATGGTCCATCCTGCCGGGGCAGACGGAGTTGTCCAGGCTTTCGTTATTGATGGCGATCTGAGCGAAAAAGCAGCATTGCAGGGCTTCGCGGAAGGTCTTGGCGCCTTTTCTCGGAACCCGTGAGCAAACCTCGGCGATGCCTTTCAACTCCGCCGCACGATCTTCGTCCAATTCGCTTTCCGCCATTTCCCCGGCCAATTGGGCGTAACGCTCTCCAAAGGCGGCCAGCCCCTCGGCGGCTATCTTCACGCTTTCGTAAAAATACCACTTGTCCGCGTCCATGAGGTTCTGCTTCTGGAGCTTGGCGGCCTTTGCGGCGATGCCGTCCGTTCCCAGGCGGCAGAGGGTTTCGTAATCCGGGGCGATATGGGAAATCCCGGCGGCTTCGTTGATGATGTAATAATTCCCCATAAGCTGATTCAGGACCAAGGAAAAAGTGTCCAACCAGGAGTCGCAGGTCTTCACGGCCAGCATCCGGGTGGCCCAAAACGGTGCGATGGACAGCAGGCGGGCCTGGTCCAGGCGGGAGATTTCCAGGGGGTTGGTTTCTCGATTGGGGAACTTGAACAGGTCCTGCATGACCACCAGCCCGTGCAGTTCCGGGAACAACAGCCCCCCCACCCTGCGGGAGGTGTAATTGCCCACAATCAACTCGCCGGGATGAATGGCGATGGAGCGGTTTTTCTGGGAGTGGGCCAGGGCCTCGGCCATTTGCACGTAAACATGCTTAGTCCGGTTGGCCTTGTCCTTGAAATATTCCGTCCACAATAATGCGCGCTCCGTGCAAATTCCCGGCGTTGCAGCCTGGACGGCTTCTTTCAGGCGGGTTACGCGGTCTTTTTTTTGAACCAGGAACAGCCCGGGCGAGGCAGGGCGGGCTTGCTTTTTATTCGTAGACAATGGCATGGACGTCCTCCTTTTCAAAGGCCTCCCTGGCTCGGATCAAATAATCCTCCGGGATGTCCCGGATGTAAAACGGCTCGGCTCCGGCGTCCAGGCGGGTGAGCTTGGACTGCCCCAGGTTGTGATAAGGCAGCAAGTGGATGCTGTCTTTGTTATTATGACGCAAAAAGGCGGCTGTTTGAAAGATATTTTCCCCGGAATCGTTCACACCGGGAATGACCGGCATGCGGGCCTGGACGGCGGGAAACTCCTCAGCCAACAGGGAAAAATTGTTCAGAATGCGAGCGTTTGGCGCGCCGGTATATCGGGCGTGTTCTTGGGAGTCCATGAGTTTAAGGTCAAAGTACACCAAATCCAATAGAGGCGTCAGGCTGCTCAGGACCTCGTATCCGGCCATGCCGCAAGTCTCCAGGTTTATGTGAATCCCCTCGGACTTGGCCAGGGAAAGAAATTCCAGCAAAAAATCCCCATGCAGGAGAGGCTCGCCCCCGGAAAGAGTGACGCCTCCGCCCGAATCCAGAAAAAAATCCCGGTCAGCGGCAATCTCCTCCAGCAGGGATTCCGCGTCCCAATCCCCGCCCACAAGGCGCAAGGCATCCTGAGTGCAAACCTCGGCGCACTTACCGCAAGCGTCGCACCTGTTCCTGTCTACGCGTTGGTCCGGCAGGCTTAAAATGGCCTCCCGGGGGCACGCCTCCAGGCATTCAAAACAGCCCACGCATTTTTCCTGATAAAAGGCGATTTCCGGCTTTGGATTTTGGGATTCAGGATTCTGGCACCACTGGCAGCGCAAGGGGCAGCCCTTGAAAAACAAGGTGGTCCTCACCCCCGGACCGTCATGGATGCAAAAGCGCTGGATGTCGAACAAGATAGCCACGGGCGCCCCCCTGCATAATGGCTATTGGCGGCAAGGCAAAGGCCCCGGCGCTTTTCATCTTAAAAAAGAATGGCGCCAAACAGGCCCTTGCGTTTCGTTTTGAATGATACCATGCAAGTGCATAGTCCGCAAGGGCGGGATAGGAAGACTGGCGGGATAGGAAGACTCAAGGGTTTTTAAGGCCCTTGTGCATACCATAACCGGAGGCTTTTCAAGCTCTTTACATGCACGGCGTGTTGTGCCATAAGGCAAACAAGGGCCGCACGGCGGCTCTAATCATTTTAAGAAACAGGGGAAAGCCATGTTAAGCAAACGCGTTATCGTATGCCTGGATGTCCGGGACGGAAAGACCACCAAAGGAATCAAGTTCAAAGGCAATGTGGATATCGGGGATCCCGTGGATATGGCCCGTATCTATTATGAAGCCGGTTGCGACGAACTGGTCTTCTACGATATCACCGCGTCCCACGAAAAGCGGGGCATCATGATCGACGTGGTGCGCCGCGTGGCCGAAACCATTTTCATCCCCTTTTCCGTGGGCGGCGGCATTTCCTCGGTGGAGGACATGCGCGATGTGCTTTTGGCCGGCGCGGAAAAAATCTCCGTGAACTCCGCTGCGGTCAAGAATCCCAAGATCATCACCCAAGGCGCCGAAGCGTTCGGAAACCAGTGCGTGGTCCTTGGCATGGACGTGAAAAAGGTGGAAAAGTCCGAAAAAATCCCCTCCGGCTACGAAATCGTCATCAACGGCGGCCGCACCTACATGGGCATCGACGCCCTGTGGTGGGCCCAGGAAGGCGAACGCCTGGGCGCCGGGGAAATCTGCCTCAACTCCATTGACGCGGACGGCACCAAGGAAGGCTACGAACTGGAACTGACCGCGCTTATCTCGGAAAACGTGAACATCCCGGTCATCGCTTCGGGCGGCGGCGGCATCCCTCAACATCTGGCCGACGTGCTCAAAGAGGGCAAGGCCGACGCGGCCCTCATCGCCTCCATGGTTCACTACGGAACCTACACCATTCCGGAAATCAAGGACCACCTGAAAAGCCAGGGCATTTCCGTCAGGGATGAGTTGCAGTAAAAAAGTTATTGTCTCTTTTGAAGTTTGGGCTTTAAAAAATAGGATAATTCCAGGATGGATTCCGTCTTTCGGTTTGCCTCGGATTTGCTTAATTCCACAATCCTGCGGGCCAGATCAATAGGCCTGCCCGTATACGTCCAGCCGGCTTGCCGCAAACAATTCAGCAAAACATGCTGGGCCGTTCTTTTGTTACCATCCCTGAAATTGTGCTGTTTGACTATCAGGTAGGCGGCAAGGCAGAAGGTCTCCAGTTCATCAAAACCGTGGTAGCCCACGGTTGCTTCCACATATGAACGAAGATTATTCACCTGGGCGCGGTTCAGAACCAGCCCTGCACCGGTCGCACGCAGGGCTTTTTGGTTGAAAAGAATGATGGTTTCCGGCTTGAGGCAGTTCAATTGACGGCCAGATAGTCCATGGCAGCCTGCCACTCCTCATCATCCGCCACGGAATGAATAAATTCGTCCACTTCCTGCTCAGATAATATGGAAGCGACTACATCCAGGGGGCCGTTTTGCGTGGAAAGCAGCATAGGCGCCGTTTTATAGACATAGTCCACAAAGCTCCGGTAATTTTCCTTGGGGTTGGGGGCGTTGGAAATAACGGTTCTGACAAGATCAAGGGCGTCAGGAGAAACTTTGGAGAGAGGCGAGGTCCTATCTTTCAAACTAATCAGGCTGTCGCCGTTCTTTTCGTTCTTTACATCAAAAATGTCCGGATTCTGCAAAGCGCAATTTTGTACTTCACTCCCAAAGGGGCCGCAGTTATCCCGAACCCATTCAATGCAGGAAATCTGCACTCCATGCCTCCTGACGGACTCCAGATCCACGAGGTAGACCATTTTCGTCAAGGTGGAGACGTCGAGACTCCCCTCATAATGAGATAGGATTGCCTGGAGCAGATTTTCAAGTTTGACGGTCATGGGAATCAGTCCCTGAATAAAAATTCACTGACATATCGAACGCTTTCGTCCTTCTATATAAATATACACTTCATTCATCCAAGTCAATAGCGCTATCAAAAACATAGCGCACAACAACTGCGCCCAGAGGCTCTCAGCAAATGTCACATGGCATAAGTCGGAATTTCATGGCGAGTCTTTTTTATCTCTGCCGACAAAAGCTAACGCTTCTAATAATTTTTCAGGTGCAGGAGATGGCAAACGCTTTTCTATATGCTGCAGATAAGATGCGGAGTCCGGTCCCCAATCGAAATAGAGTCCAGTTCCGGGTTCCTCCAGAGATTTCGCCATCTCCGATGACACATCCAATTCCTGACAGAACAAAAGCACCTGTTTTGAGTCGCCAACCAAGTGTGCATATACTTTTAAGCAATATTTACCCGACAAGAACCGAAAGGAGTTTCCGTCGATAGGAGTTAAGAAATGATGGTTGGCTGCTACGCCAGTTTCACCAACGAATAACCCACTTCCTCTAACCAGCTTGTCATCGCCATGAACCCAAATATTGAAATTTTGCTGTGACTCGTTCCTCGTTAGCGATGCATGCATGCTCTGGATGACCCGCCCACGTTTCGAGGTGGAGAAAAGCAATGTTCGTAAGTAGACTTTCGGAAGAGGTTGTTCCTTGAAAGAGATAGAACCATCGGGGCCAAAAAAGATAACAGTGGGTTGCGTCATCCTAACAGTTCCTCTGCGAAGCAAAGTAAGCCACGCAGTTACCCCCGATATAGCCAGCGCAAGAACGGAGATTGCTATCGCTATTGAATCTGCCATATATCACCTCATTGTTGTGATGTGATAAGCCGAAGCACTGACTTACCCGCCCATTGGGACTATTGCTGAATCATTCAACCTTTAATCCCCTGAAAAGCATTTTTGATGCAAAACAAAACCCAAACAAATATTCGTTTTTCTTTCCTAACCGTAGTTTAGGTTTGGAATAAGTTACCTACTCCAAGTGTTCTGGATCTTTGCTTTTAACCACTCGGGACTATCTCTCTTTTAAGAATCAATATGATCTTTTAATAACATTCTTGTGTAACCGGAGCAACCGCCTCCCCTCAAAAATTCTCACCTCGCCGCGTGGGGCGAAAGGCCCGGCGAGGTGACCACGGGGTCCCGGAACACGGGCGGCGGCGCGTTCCAGGCGCCGTCCAGGCCTTTCAGGGCGCCGGCCTTTTCCAGACTGAACCGGGCTTTGGCGGGCAAAGAAACCCGCCTGGTAAAGTCGTCCGCGCTTAAAAACAACCCCTTCTCCCGTTCCAAAATGATTTTCGCGCAATATTTCGGTCCGATATTCTTGATGCGAATCAAGGGGATGCGTATGCCCCCGTTTTCCTCAAGATACTGCGCGCCGCTCTTATTCACATGGGGCTGAAGCACGGGAATTCCCATGCGCCTGGCCTCGTTCAGGATCACGCTGTGGGGGTAGGAGCCCACGTGCTCGGCGTTCAGGATTCCAAAATAAAAAGCCAGGGGATAGTGGGTTTTCAAGTACGCGCTTTGATACGTGATGTGCGCAAAAGACGCCGCATGGGCCTTGCAAAACCCGTACCCCATAAAGCTGGCCACCAGGTCGAAAAAAGCCTGGGCCGTAGGATTGTCGTACCCTTTTTTCAAGCACCCTTTTACAAAGGCATCCTCCATTTCCCGAAAAACCGCCCGGGGAGCTTTCTTGCTGAGGGAGCGCCGCATGCGGTCCCCCTCGCCGTAAGGCATCCCCGCGATGTCGTGGGCGATCTCCAGAATCTGCTCCTGAAACAAAACCACCCCGAAGGTGCTTTCCAGGATGGGTTTCAGGTCGGGATGGGGATAGGTCACGGGCTCCTTGTTGTTTCTTCGCAGCACGTAAGGCTCCACCATGGCGCCGGACATGGGGCCGGGCCGGAACAGGGAGATTTCCGCGATGATGTCCTCAAAATGCCGGGGCTGAAGCCGCCCCAAAAGCTGCCGCTGCCCCGGGGACTCCACCTGGAACACCCCCACCGAATCGGTGGTGCGAAGCATGCGGAAAGTCGCCGGATCGTCCAGGGGAACCTCGTCCAGGCAAAGGCGAACGCCTTTTTTCTCCAGCAACTCCACCCCGGCCTGGAGGGCCGAATGCATGCGCAGCCCCAGGATATCCAGCTTGACCAGACCCAGGGCTTCCACGTCGTCCTTGTCGAACTGGACCACGGGAATGCCTTTCCGCGAGGTCTGCAAGGGGCTCCAGTTGAAAATCTCGCCGGGCGTAAGCACCATGCCGCCCAAGTGCACGGAAAGATTGTGGGGCAGGCCCGAGATCTTCTCCGCCAGCCATAAGAGTTCGTCTTCCTGAAGCAAGGGGCTGCCTTCCAATTCCGGCATGCGCTCAATGGCCTTGCGGATGTCGTGGGACCGCAGAAAATAGGGCACGAACTGGGTGAGGCGGTCGATTTTTTCATAGGAGTATCCCAAGGCCCTGCCCAGGCTGCGCAGCGCCCCCCTGGCCCGAAAGGTGGAAACCGTGGCCACCATGGCGGCCTGATTGGGATATTTCTCCATCAGATATTCAAAAATTTCGTCCCGCCGCAGGGAGTCGAAATCCATATCCACGTCCGGCATGTCCAGTCTGCCGTTATTCAAAAATCGTTCAAACAATAGGCGATGCTCCAAAGGGTTCACCCCGCCCAAAAGCAGGTGCAGCACCAAAGACCCGGCCGCGCTGCCCCGCACCGTGCCCCGGATGCGCCGGTCCCTGGCGAATGAATGGATCTCCTTGACCAGCAAAAAATACCCGGATAAGTCCCGCCGCCGGATATGCCCCAGTTCTTTTTCCAGACGCTGCAGGACCTCCAGGTCCAGGGGATTGAAGCGCCTGGCCAGACTCCGGTAGCAGAGCTTGGCCAGGGCTTGGTCCTGGGACATGCCCGGCGGGACGGGAAACACAGGCGGGCTGCTTTTTCCCAGGGGAAGCATGGCCCGGCACTCATGGGCGATGATCCCCGTATTTTCCAGGGCCTGGGGATAGGGAATCACCTTGGCCATGTCCTCCTGGCTTTTCAGATAATACTCCCTGCTTTCCCTGGGCTGACAGGCGCGATGATGCACCTGGTTCTGGATATCCACCAGGGCCTGATGCACGGGCAGATCGCCGGGCTCCAGGCAAACCACGTCGTTGGTCGCAGCCAAAGGCGCCCCCGCCTTTTCGGCCACCCTGGCCATGATGTGCATGATGCGGGCGTCGTAAAGCGTTCCCGCGTTCTGAATTTCCACATACACATTCTCCTTGCCGAAAATTTCCTGCAAACGCCAGACCCAGCCGCAGGCCCGGCGGTACTGCGACCCATCCGCCCCTTCCACCAGCTTAAAAAACCTCCCGTCCCTGCCTCCGGTCAGGCAGACGATATCCCGGCTGTGCAAAGCCAGAAATTTTTCCGGGCAGGCGGGCTGATCCCGCGGACCGTACTCATGGGCCAGGGTGATGAGCCGGCATAAATTATTGTATCCCTTGGGCGACTTGGCCAGCAGCACCAGGTCGTCCCGCCCTTCGATGCTCAACTGCGTCCCGATCACCGCATGCACGCCGAGCTTTTCCGCCGCCGCGCAAAAACGCACGGCCCCGTAAACCCCGTTTTTATCCGTAAGGGCCGCGGCGGTAAACCCCGCCTCCTTGGCTTTTGCGGCCAGGGCTTCGGGCAAAAAGGTTCCGTACATGAACGAAAACCCGCTATGGACGTGCAAATGAGCGAACACGCTTTTTCTCCGGTTGCAGACGCTAAAGGCCCCGGGCCGGGGTGGGGGAAAGTCCTCAAAGCCGCCGGCCAGGAGCCTGTTTTTAGAATCATAATATAGTACATATGTACTATAAGTCAAGAAAACAGAATCCGCACCAAAACCGTCCCATTGCGACGGATTAACATTTTCATGACATATGGAAGAGATTTTAAACGAAAAAATTTATTGAAATTTTCCGCCGCCACGGTAATACTAAAAGTACTAGTCAGATTTTTTAAATTTTCAGAAAGCCGGCCACACTGTGGAGATGCTTCGTCCGTCAGCATCCCGGCTGCACGCGTCCGCCAACCTTATTTTCAGGAGGTGAAATCATGCCGTTTTACAAGCCGCTCAAGGGAATGCCCATGGAAGATCGCCAACGCACGATTGCGGGTATTCAGCGTTTGCGCGCCCAGTTTGATGCAGTGAATTTTCCGGGAAAAAAAACCTCGGAGTCTTTGATACTGGGAACCTGGAACATCCGCAACTTTGACGACGACCGCTTCAATTACGGCCCCCGGATGGAGGAGTCCTTTTATTATATCGCGGAAATCATGTCCCGTTTCGACATTCTGGCCGTGCAGGAAATCTGTGAGGACCTGGCCCCTTTGGACAGGCTCATGCATCATCTGGGCTATCAGTACGATTATATTGTCACGGACGTAACCCACAGCGGACTGGGCGGCAACAGGGAAAGGCTCGGGTTTGTCTACGACAAGGACAAGGTGAAGTTTAAAGGCGTCGCCGGGGAACTCGTCCTGCCCGACAAAATGCTCATCAGCGAGGCTGCGGACAAAGGACGCCAGTTCGCCCGGACGCCCTTTGGATGCCAATTCCAGTCCGGCTGGTTTAAATTCCTGTTTTCCACCGTGCATATTTATTACGGTTCCGCATCCACCAAGTCCCAAGCCTACGCCCGCAGGGTGGAGGAAATCAAAGCCGTGGCCAAGTACCTCTCCAAGGAAGCCAAAATGAGCGACGCCAACCAGATATTGGTGGGCGACTTCAACATCCTGGAACCCGGCAGCAAAGGGTTCGACGCCCTGGAGAAAAACGGATTCACCGCCGTCCGCAACCGGATGGGCAGCAACAGGGACCGGACGAAATATTATGACCAGATTTCCTTCCGGTCCCGGAAAAATGAAGTAAAGCTGCTGGAGCCCAAACGCGAAGACAGGGTCTTTCAATTCTTTGACAGCGTATACCGCCCGGATGATTTTGAAACGTATAAGCCCGTCATCCAAGAACAGCTAAAAGCAAAGCTGAATATTGCCAAAGCCGACCTGGCCAAGGCCACATCCAAAAAGAAACGGGAAAAGGCCGAAAATCAAATAAAAGCCATTGAAGCCGCCCGCAAGTCAGACGCCTCCCTGGAGGAATATTACGGCGAATGGCGCACCTTCCAAATGAGCGACCACCTGCCCCTCTGGGTGGAGCTGGAAATCAATTTTTCAGACGCTTACCTGGAATACCTCTTGACCTATCAATCGGATGCGGAATGATTTTCCCATCCGTTTTCCCATGCACTTCCCAAGAAGAATAAGACCAGCGCCGGCCGCCGCTTATAGCAGGGCGGCCGGCGGCCTTTCCCGGCCTGTTAATTTTCGAACGCGCGGATTTTTTCGATTTCGTTCCCTAATATCTTCCTTGCTTTGATTTTCGCTGTTGACACATAGGGTATACCCCTATATCCTATATCAGAACTCTAACCGGGAGAAAGCCATGAGCTTGTGCGGCACAGATCAGGATAAAGAAAGATTGATCAAAAGGCTGGCGAGAATCGAGGGACAAATCCGGGGCCTCGCCAAGATGGTGGAGCAAAACCGGGACTGCATCGAGGTCTTGCGGCAGATCGCTTCGGCCTCCGGGGCGCTGCGCGGAGTGTGGACCCAGGTGTTGGGAGATCATCTCCGAGGCTGCATTGCCAAAGCGGCCATGGAAAACGACCAGGCCATAATCGACGAACTCATCGATCACTTACAAAAAATACGTTAACCGGGAGTACGGGAAGTTGCATTCAAAGACAGTAAACAAGATCGCCCACGGCCACCACTTCGGCGAGTCTGACGGCAGGAACGAAAGGCGCACCCTCATGGTGGTCTTGCTCACCGCATCCACCATGATTATCGAAATAACAGCCGGATACCTCACCGGGTCCATGGCCCTTTTGGCTGACGGCTGGCATATGGGCACCCACGCCTTCGCCCTGGGCATCAGCTACGCCGCGTATTTGCTGGCCAGGAAGCACATGGAATCCAGCAGGTTTTCCTTTGGAACCGGCAAATTCGGAATTCTGGGGGGATACACCAGCGCCTTGTTTTTGGGGGCCACGGCCTTGTGGATGATTTACGAGTCCGTCTCCCGCTTGTTCAACCCGGTGTCCATTGCTTTTGACGAGGCCATTCTGGTGACCATCGTGGGCCTGGCCGTGAATGGCGCCAGCGTTTTCATTCTGCACAACTCCGGGGAGCACGGACACGACCACGGCCATTCCCACCATCACCATGATCCCGACCACGATCATCACCACGACCATGGTCACGGACACCAGGATCAAAACTACAAAGCCGCCTATCTGCATGTCATAGCCGACACGTTGACTTCCGTATTCGCTTTGGCCGCTCTTTTGGCAGGCAGGTACCTTGGTTGGTCTTTTCTGGACCCGGTCATGGGAATTGTGGGAGGATTGCTTATAAGCAGGTGGGCCTACGGATTGCTCAAAGACACGGGATTGATTCTGCTGGACGGCGAGATTGACCCGGAAATCCGCAAGCAGGCCGTGGAGTTGATTGAGTCGGACGGCGAAAGCCGCATCGCCGACCTGCATGTATGGAGGCTGGGCTCCAAGGAGGTGTCCATCCTGGCCACGGTGGTGACCGGGGAGGGGCGCCGGCCCGGGGAGTATCAGGCCAGACTCGCGGATTTGCCCAACGCGGCCCATGTAAGCATTGAAGTCAGGGAATGCCGTGACCACGAATGCCGATGTCATTGCCAAAACGACCATAAAACAGGAGGATAAGCATGCCCATACCCGGAAATCTTCGCACTACGGCCATGGCCGTCATGCCCCACACGGACGCAAACAGGGCTTTGGACCTCGCGTGGTCCCTGGACGTCCCATTTTGGCCTCAGCTGCCCAGGCTTTCGTATTATGAAGACATGTACGTCCAGGCTTCGGAGCATTTTCCGGGCATTGTTTTGGACATGGAAAACCAGTTGCTGAGCTTTTCCACCGAGAAATTCGCCCTGGAACTGGAAGAGGCCATGGCTCATTTTGAGGAGCCGGCGTATTTTGACGTAAGCCCCCAATACTCTGCGGTGCACCATCGTTTTCTGGAGATGGACCTGTCTCAAAAAAAGGCGGTGCGCGGGCAACTGGAAGGACCGGTGAGCTTCGGGTTTAACGTCAAGGACGAAAACGACCGGCCCATTATCTTCGACGACATGGTTCGACCCTTTATGATGGAGTTCATGGCCAAAAGGGTCAACGTGCAACTCACCCGCCTGCAGGCCTTGAACCCCAACGCTTTCATGTTTGTCGACGAGCCGGGCCTGCAATTCATATTCTCCGCCTTATCCGGCTATGACGACATGAAGGCCAAAAAGGACCTGGACCGGTTTTTCGCCATGATCGACCGGCCCCGGGGCGTTCATTTATGCGGCAATCCTTCCTGGGATTTTCTTTTAGGCCTGGACATGGACATCCTGTCCCTGGACGTGTACTCCAACGGAAACGTGTTCACCTCGTACCATAAAGCCATCAAGAAATTTTTGGAAAAGGGCAATACCCTGGTCTGGGGAATCGTTCCCACCAACGTGGAGCCTTTTGAAAAAGAAGGCATCGTCTCCCTGGAGGACTATCTGGTGAGCCTGTGGGATGAACTGGCTTCCCGGGGCGTGGACCGGGACATGCTTTTCGCCCAAAGCCTGATTTCCCCGGCCACCTGCTGCCTGATCAACCCGGACGGCGAGGTCACCGTGGAAAAGGCCTTTGGCGTGGTGCGGGAACTTTCCCGCCGCTTGCGGGACCGTTTCAATCTGACCTAACTCATTTCGCAAAAGCATCTTTGAAAGTTGACGGACCTTTGCTTGGATCGGGGAGGCTGAGAGGATGCCGCCCTTCAGAAATTCGCCAAGCCTTAGATTTGACATAACAGACTATTATCATTTAACATAGTGTGAATCGACCCACGCCTTGGGAAGCAAAAAAGTGAATTTGCCTCAATAAATATTTTTATTGTAGTGGAAAATTCATATCGGTAACTAACCAATATGATGCAGGATGCAAGATAGGGCTTTTTTATGGGCTTGCCCTCTGATACTTCTTTGGCTATACAGCGACTGCCGCTCAATTTTACAATCGCCGGGGCTGGCGGCAAAAAGCCCGGACGGATCAGCCCTGCCGGTTTTTGCAAGGAGTTTTTCGCATGGAAAAAATGTTCAACCCCCAGTCCATCGCCATGGTGGGATTGTCCTCCAACAAATCCAACATCCCCCGGCTCAGCCTGGAAAACATGCTCCGCTGGGGCTATCGGGGGCAAATATTCGGAGTCAACGGCCGCAATAACGACGCCTATGTGGACGGCGTCAAGATGTTTCGCGAAATCGAAGAGTTGCCCATCATCCCGGACATCGTTTACACCCTGATCCCGGCCAAGCTGGTCCCGGACATGGTGGAGCGCTGCGGTAAAATGGGCGTTAAACGCATGGCCATACCCAGCGGGGGTTTTTCGGAATTCGGAGGCCATGGGGACGACCTGGCCCAACAAACCCTGGATGCAGCCCGGAAATACGGCATTCGATTTGTGGGCCCCAACGGCCTGACCCTGGCCAACGTCAAAAACGGCCTCTGCCTGCCCTTCGCCCCGGTGGTCAAGCCGCCCCTGGGAAATATTTCCGTGGTGAGTCAAAGCGGCGGCGTGGGTCTTATGATTATGACTCATTTTAAGGCCGAGAATCTTGGCATGGCGAAATTCGCCAGCATCGGCAACAAGTTAGACCTGGATGAAGTGGATTTTCTGGAATACTTCGGACAGGACCCGGACACGGAAATCATTTTCATGTATCTGGAAAGCATTACCCGGGGCCGGGAACTGGCGGAAATGGCCTCCAGGATCAACAAGCCCGTGGTGGTTTTCAAATCCAACACCACCGACTCCGGTAAGAGGGCGGCCATGAGCCACACGGCCTCCGTAAGCAGCGACGACCATATTCTCGACGCCATATGCAAGGATTCCGGCATTATCCGCATCAGGCATTTCCACGATTTCATGGCCGTGGCCAAAGCCTTTAAACTGCCGCCCATGAAAGGCCCCCGGGTGGTGGTCATGAGCCCGGCCGGAGGCCTTTCCGTCATGATGGCCGACCTATGCGAAGAATCCGGCTTTGAATTCGCCGATCCCGGTGAGGCGTTTTACGAAAGTCTGCGCAATTTCTCCAATGCCGGCGTCATCAAGTTTTCCAACCCCCTGGACCTGGGAGACATCTACGATCCCAATTTCGTGGCCCACGTCATCTGCGAGGTCATGCATTCCGACCAGGTGGACGGCGCCATGTATGTCAGCTTTACCCCGGACATGCCTTCCGGAGACAGCGTCTTCAAGATGATGCTCCGCACCGACCTGTCCAAGGAGTCCTGGGGCGCCATTCTTTCCTCGGGCAAACCTTTGGGCGCGGCGCTGGTCACCCCCAATCTTTCGCCTTTTAAGCAGGCCATCAACGTGCCCATTTTCAACAGCCCCGAGGAACTGGTCCGGGCCATGTCTTTTCAGATGAAATATCACACCCGCCAAAAGCAAATGAAGGACTGCCGGGGAGCCGAAGACCTGGCCGGCCTTCCGGAAGCCCGGGAATGGCTGGAGGCCCGTAAGGGGCCCTTGGGCGAGGAATCCATGGAACTGCTCCAGGCCTGCCGCATTCCCACCCCCAAATCCGCCGCGGCCGCCTCTGTGGATGAGTTGGAGAAGGCCTTGAACGGCATTCCCTTCCCGGTGGTCATGAAGGTGGTCAGCCCGGACGCCTTGCACAAGTCCGACGTTGGCGGGGTGAAGCTCGGCGTCCGGGATTTGGAGCAAGCCAAGGCGGCGTTTGAATCCATTCGAAGCAACCTGAAGTCCCACGCACCGGAAGCCCGGTTCGACGGTGTGCGCATCGCCGAAATGGCGCCTGAAGGACACGACCTGTTCATCGGCGCAAAAAGGGACGAGGTGTTCGGCCCGGTCATCGTCTTCGGCATGGGCGGAATCTACATGGAAATCTTCAAAGACCTGGCAACCATCCCCTGTCCGGCCCGCAAAAGCGCCGTCAGGGAGGCTCTCTCCGGCTTGAAGGTGTACAAACTGCTCCAAGGGGCTCGCGGCCAGGCGCCGGCGGACGTTGACGCCTTTGTGGATCTTGTGCGCCAAATCTCCTGCCTGATGGCCGGATTTCCCGAAATCCAGGAGCTTGACCTCAACCCGGTGCGCGTATTTCAAAAAGGCGTTATGCCTTTGGACATGCGTATGCTGGTGAAATAACGCATTTTAACCAGGGGGCTGCACATGTGCCGCCCCCTCTCTCCAAATCCCCCCCAAAGCCACAACATGATGGGGCCTGATTCTCCCGCCCTTTACCTGGTTGGCAAACAAAGTGTATTGTTGTATGAAACCTCAGGGATGAGAGGCGGATTGACGCCGGGTTCTCCGGCAATGGCCGCCCAAACCGCATTCATGCGGGCCACTCAAACAAGGGTGATATATGAAAGTATTCATAGTCGGCGGCACCGGCTTTGTAGGGACTCTTTTGTCCAAGAAACTGCTGGAAAAAGGCCACTATGTGACCGCCATGGCCAGGGGACGGGGAAAAGGCCGAATAGAACACGACAAATATCATTACGTAAGCGGGGACGCCCAAGAGCCGGGATCGTGGCAGCAGGCCTTGCACGACCACGACGCGGTCGTCAATCTCGCCGGCGTGACCATCTTCCGCCGGTGGAATCCGCAATACAAGCAGGACATCCTGGATTCCCGCATCCTGACCACCCGCCGGGTGGTGGAAGCCTTGCCGGAAAATCCATCATTCACATTCATCAACACCTCGGCCGCAGGATATTACGGCTTTACCGGAGACGAAGAGCTGACCGAAGACTCTCCCCCGGGAGACGACTTTCTAAGCCTGGTCTGCCAGGACTGGGAGGCGGAAGCCGCCAAGGCGGAAGCCAAAAAGGTGCGCCGTCTGATCACCCGTTTCGGGGTGGTGATGCAGGCTCACGGCGGCGCCCTGGAACAAATGATCCCTCCCTTCAAATTTGGCCTTGGGGGGCCTTTGGGAAGCGGCAAACAGTGGTTTTCGTGGATTCATGCAAACGACCTGACCTCCGCTTTTGTGTTCCTCCTGGAAAACAAGGAGCTGGAAGGGGTTTTTAACTTTACCGCGCCCAATCCGGTCACCAACAAAGGCATGGCCAAGGCCTTGGGCAAAGCATTGGGACGCCCCGCTTTCATTCCGGTTCCCGGCTTTATTCTCAAGCTGATCATGGGCGAGTTCGGCGACACCCTGCTGCACGGGCAAAGGGTGATTCCCCAACGCCTGCTGGATGCGGGCTTTACGTTCAAACACCCTGAAATGCTTCCCGCCCTGGAGCACCTGCTCAAGCAGGCGTAGTTTTTTTGTTATGAAAGATAGCTCCGTCACGCCCTCCCTTCCTCCCTGGCTCCAGGCCATGGCGGACTGTATAATCTCCCCGGACGGACTGTCCCGGGTTCTTCCCATAGATTTTCAGGCCATGGGAAAAGCTGCGGAAACCTATCCCATGCGGATCACCAAGTACTTCCTGTCCCTGATTCGCGAGCAAAACGATCCCATCGGCAGGCAGGTCATTCCCAGCGCAGAAGAGCTTTCCGACGCAAGCCTATCGCCTGACCCTTTGTGCGAAGAAGACCAGTCCCCGGTTCCGGGCCTGATCCATCGCTACCCCCATCACGTATTGTTTCAGGTGGAAAACCGCTGCGCCGTATACTGCCGCCATTGCCTGAGAAAGCGCAAAGTGGGCGGCGTAAAACCGGTCACGGCGGAAGCCCTGGCCCAGGGCGTGGACTATATCCGTTCCAATCAGGAAATCCGGGAAGTGGTGCTTTCCGGCGGCGATCCCCTGGTGATGGAAGACGACAAGCTCCTGGATCTACTGGGGAGGCTGCGCGCCATAAACCACGTCCGCACCCTGCGCGTTCATTCCCGGATCCCAGGGGTTCTGCCCCAAAGAATTACGCCGGAGCTGGCCAAGGGTTTGGCGGATTTTCATCCCCTGTACATGAACATTCAGTTTAACCATCCCAGGGAAATCACACCCGAGTCGGAGGAGGCCTGCCGCATCCTGGCGGATCAGGGCGTTCCCCTGGGCTGCCAGACCGTGCTGTTAAAGGGAGTGAACGACCACGAGGCGGTATTGCGGGAGTTGATGGAGGAACTGCTGAGGATTCGCGTCAGGCCCTATTATCTGCATCAATTGGACCGGGTGAAAGGCGCGGCCCATTTTCACGTTCCCATAAGCCGGGGCGTTCAACTCATGCAGGCTTTACGGGGAAGCATTCCCGGCACGGCCATCCCCCATTACGTGGTGGATCTTCCCGGAGGCGGCGGCAAAGCCCCCCTGCCCGAAAGCATCGTCGAACAAAAAGAAAACGCCGTCCTGGTTCGCAATTTCGAAGGAAAAATCTTTCGCTACGAGGAAGGTTAGTCCTTGTTTCAGCTTACGGCCGACACTGTAGAGCGGATCATCTATGCGGTGATGACGATCTGCAAAGGTGGAGGTAATCTCTTTAGGGTGGAAGCCCATTTGTTGGGTTTCGCACGTATGCATCCGGCGTTGATCATCATTCCGGCAAAAATAGGCAGCCTCCGTAGGAAAGGTTTGCAAGCTCTACCCAACCTGCGCTTCCGTTGGAGAGATTGTAGGTCGGGTTACGAAGTCCGGCTTGGCGTTTCACGCGACCAAAAACGCTGGTGGACTTCAAACCCGACAATTTTTTTTGTTGGGTTTCGTAAACTCTACTCCACCTCGCGCCATAATAAAATGCGGGCTGGGAGAATGGAAAATAAATCGTAAAAATATTAAGGCCTTCCCGAAAATTGAGAAGGCCTTTTGCAATTTGACAAGCTATTCCTGGGGATACCGCGTTGTATACTATTCACTGGGGCAGGAAGCCGGGGCGAATTCCTGGACGTCTCCGGCCCGGGCTGTAATGCAGACCATCCTGGGTTTGTAGCCGGCTTTTTGGCCCAGCCGGTTGCCTATCACGCGCACCACGGCGAAGACCACGCCCATCAATCCAAAGGCTGCCAGGGCCGCCGTGGCGGAAGGATCCATGCCCAGGGGCTCGCCCAGGCTGTTTCCCCAAAAGGCGCCGCCGATAAAGGCGATCATGGGAATGACGTACACCAGAAAGATGGCTTTTAAAAAGGCTTTGTCCGAAACCCGGACCTTGACCTGATCGCCCATCTGGGCGTTAAGGCTGTTTTCCACCTCAAAAAACATATCCTTGCCGCCGCCCATCACCCGGCAACCGTCCCGGGCTTCGCAATGGTCGCAGCATTCGTTTCTGTGGGATTTCACCCTGACTTTTTTTCCGTACACGCCAACTACAACGCCGATATCGTCCGCCATTTTTCACCTTCCGTCTCCCGGGGGCAGCCCGGGTTGATAGCCCCGATTTTATGCAAACCGTTCACAAATAAATATAACCCTTTTGAAAATTATTGCAAGGCGGTTGGGGGGCGGGCCAAATGTCCGGGCGAAAAAAAACCGGGAGGGGCTTTGGGGCCGCCTCCCGGTTTGATGTTCATTTATGAATGCTTACGCCGCTCTTTTGCCTTTCTGGTAGCAGATAAGGCCGCACTGGAGGCAGCGGGAGGCTTCGGCTACCGCCTGCTCTTTGGGGTAGCCTTTTTCCAGCTCCGGAGCGTCTTCCGTTCCCGTCTTCTGCAAGGGCATGATTTCCCTGGGAATGGGCGGCACGGCGTCCAGCATGAAAACGTCCTGGACATAGACCGAAGGCGTAACCACATTTTCGGGCAGGAAGGCGTCTTCGCCGTTCATGATCATGTGGACCGAAGCAGCCGCGCGGCGTCCGGCGCCAATGGCTTCCACCGCCGCGGAGTAATCGCTGACCGGATCGGCAGGAGCAAGCAGGCCGGGACTGAAGTCGTCCTTGGGCTTTTTGTAAGGGGGCGCGCCGATCCATTCCAGAGGTCCTTCGGCGGGAACGGCCGGCGATTCGGTTCCGTCGGATTCCTCAGGCTTGCGGATGAAAACCATCTCCGGGGCGCGGCCGGAGCCGAGAATCAGGTTGCTGCAGGATACGACCTGTTTTTCGTTGGAGGTGAGATCCATGATCTCCACCTGCTTCAGTTCCGCATCCTGACCGAACAGCCTGGTGACAGCGGAATTCTGAACCAGCTTGACGCCCTTTTCCTTGGCTTTGGCGATCAAAGCGTCGTCTGCAGCGCCCCTGAGCACCAGGGTCTTTTCCTTGGCCTTGGTCTGGGCTGCAATATCCACCACGGCTGCGCCGCCGCCCACAAAGATTGCGCTCTCGCCCCAGGTTACGGAGCCCGCGTCTTTGGCCACGTCGATCAACAGGTTGGTGTTGGGCAGCACCTGTTTGGGTTCCTTATCCTCGGGCCTGCTCAGCCTTCCGTCCCAGCCGCCGGGGGCGGCCAGTACGGCGTCGTACCCTTCGGCCAGCAATTCGGCCACGGAGGCGTCCCGGCCCAAAGCCGTATTCATCTGGGCTTCCACGCCCATATCCAGGATGCCCTGGATTTCCCAGTCAAAAACCTTTTGAGACAAACGATATTCCGGGATGGCCGTACGCAGGAGCCCGCCCAGAGTGTCGGTGGCTTCCAATACCGTGGGGGCGTGGCCCAAACGAGCCAGGAAAAAAGCAGCCGTCAGGCCCTGGATGCCGCCGCCGGCCACAGCCACGCGCTTGCCGGTCTCGGGGGCTTTGTAGGGCAGAAGGCGTTTGCCGGACTGCATTTCAAAATCAGCGGCAAAACGTTTGCAGTAGTTGATGGCCACGGACTCGTCCACCAGATTCCTGCGGCATTCCGTCTCGCAGGGATGGGGGCAGATTCTTCCGATGACCGCCGGGAAGGGATTGCGCTCCTTGATGATCAGAACCGCATCCTCGAATTTTTCTTCCGCAATGGCGCCCACATAGCCGCGAATGTTAATGCCTGCAGGACATGCGCGCTGGCACGGCGTGGTGCAATCATTGGTGGTATATTCCTTGATGATCCGGCGAGTGACCGAAGACATGTTGATAATGCCTTTGGGGCAGACTCTTTCGCAGGTGCCGCAGCCGGTGCATTTTTCAGCAATGACTCTCGGCAGGCCGTCTTCGCCCATTTCCAAAGCGCCGAAAGGACAGGCCTTGACGCAGCTTCCCAGGCCGAGACAGCCCACGGTGCATTCTTTCATGCCGCCGTTGATCATGGCCGCAGCCCGGCAATCCTGAATTCCTTCATAAACGAACTTGGTCGCTGCGTCCTTCACACCGTAATAGCAGCCGGGCTTGGCGATATCCGGCTCCGTGGCAGCCACGGAAACGCCCATGATGGCGGCGATGGCCGCCGCCAGTTCCTCGCCTCCCGCCACGCAGCTGCTGGGGGACGCTTTACCCGCGGCAATAGCCTCGGCGTTGGCCGAACATCCCGGCATGCCGCAGCCGCCGCAGTTGGCGCCGGGAAGAACATCGTCAATCGCAAGAACCAGCGGGTCCACATAGACATAAAAGATTTTGGAAGCAGCAGCCAGTCCGACTCCAATAATCAACCCCAGGACTCCCAAGACTAAAAACGCTGTTAACACCGGTATTTTCTCCTGTTGTATGCTTACCCTTACGGGTTATTGAATATTGACATCACCGCTTTTGCGGCCAACCCATGAAATAGTCCACCAGTCCCTCCCCGGCGGACTTTTCACCGGTATTGGCGATACCACGACAAGGCCAGGAAGGCAAGAACGGAATTCTCATTACTTTTTACGTTATGTCAAAATTGATCAAACGCATCCCAATTGACAATTCCTATAGATCTAATATATCAATGATGCGGCAACATATGGAGATACAATCCAGAGAAACTGGATTTTCAATGTGAATGGGGCCGGCGAAAGACAGCAGCCGCTCCCTGTTTTTCAGCATCACTGAGGTGTTATGAAATCTAAAGGCAATATCACTATTAACGGCAGGAGCTTTCCTTTTCGCGAGGGGCAAACCATCCTGGACGTTGCGCAAGCTAACAGCCTGGACATCCCCACCCTGTGCTATCTCAAAAGGGCGACATCCAACGGCGGCTGCGGAGTTTGCGTGGTGGAAGTCGCCGGAGGGGAAAATGGCGTGCAAATGCTCCGCGCCTGTGAAACCCCGGCAGACGTATGGATGAACGTCCGCACCGAGTCTCCTATGGTCATCAAAGCCCGTAAAGAGGCGATCCAAAAAATGCTCAACACCGGCAACCACAATTGCGCGGTGTGCGGAACCAGCGACGCAGCGTGGACCGATTTTCAATTGGGCGCCCAGAAATCCGACGAAACCACGGATCTCTGCCCGGTCTGGGGAGACTGCCGGCTGCAGGACCTGGCTTTCAAATATCAGGTGCAGGGACAGAACATTCCTTCGGACAAGGAATATCCCAAAGATTTGGCCAATCCCTTCTTTGTGAGGGATTACTCCCGCTGCATCAAGTGCGGACGCTGCGAAGCGGCCTGCAACGAGGTGCAAGTCAACCTGGCCATCGATTGGAACCGCAACGACAAGGACGCCTCCTATCCCCTGGCCAACGAATTCTGCGTCTACTGCGGCGAGTGCGTCCAGGCCTGTCCGGTGGGCGCTCTGGTGGAAAAGGACGTGCATTACAGTCTCCGGCCCTGGGAAGTGGACAAAAAAGTCCGCACCACGTGCAGCTACTGCGGCGTCGGATGTCAGCTTGAACTCCATGTGCGCGGCAACAAGATCGTCAAGGTGGAAGGCGTGGAAGCCGCCCCCAATTACGGCAGCCTGTGCGTCAAGGGCCGGTTCGGATACCATTTTGTGGGCCACCCGGACCGCATTACTTCCCCCATGATCAAGGAGAACGGCAAGTTCCGCGAAGCCTCTTGGGACGAAGCCCTGGACCTGGTCGCCAAAAGGTTTTCCGAGATCAAGGAAAAGCACGGCGGAGACGTCATGGGCGTTCTGACTTCGGCGCGCATCAGCAACGAAGAAAACTATCTGGCCCAAAAATTTGCGCGGGCGGTCCTCAAGACAAACAACGTGGACCACTGCGCCCGTCTTTGACATAGCTCCACAGTGGCCGGTCTGGCCGCAGCATTCGGAAGCGGAGCTATGACAAACCCCATCGGCGATGTGGAAAAAGCCGAGGTGATTCTCATCACCGGCTCCAACACCACGGAGAACCATCCCGTGTTGTCCACTTACGCCAAAAGGGCGGTTAAGAGAAATAACGCCAAGATTATCGTGGTTGACCCGCGTCAGATTCCCATCACCAAGCTGGCCCACAAGTGGCTCAGACAGAACCTGGGAACCGACGTGGCCTGGATCAACGGGCTGATGCACGTGATCATCAAGGAAAATCTCTACGATAAGGATTATGTGACGAACCGGACCGAAGGTTTTGAAGACCTGAAAGCCGCGGTGGAAAAATTCACGCCTCAATATACTGAGGAGATCACGGGCATTCCCGCCAAGGACATTGAGGAAACCGCCCGGATTTTCGCCAAGGCCAAGTGCGCCAGCATCTGCTACGCCATGGGCATCACCCAGCATATTTGCGGCACGGACAACGTAAAGTCCCTGGCCAACCTTTCCATGCTCACCGGAAACCTGGGCATCCAGGGCGGCGGGGTTAACCCTCTCCGCGGCCAGAACAACGTCCAGGGCGCCTGCGACATGGGCGGCCTGCCCAACGTGTTCCCGGCGTACCAGCCCGTAACCAATCCGGACGTCAAAGCCCGTCTGGAGAAGGAATGGGGCGTTACCGGCATGTCCGGCAACCTGGGCCTGCCCGTCACGGTCATGCTCCCCATGGCTCATGACGGCGTGATCAAGTCCCTGTACATCATCGGCGAAAATCCCCTGGTCTCCGACCCGGACCTGAACCACGCCGAAAAATGCCTGGAGCATTTGGAATTCCTGGTCGTCCAGGACATCTTCATGACCGAAACGGCGGCCAAAGCCGACGTGGTCCTGCCCTCCGCCTGCTTTGCCGAAAAAGACGGCACCTTCTCCAATACGGAAAGAAAAGTCCAGCGCGTGAGAAAGGCCGTGGACGCCCCCGGCGACTGCAAGCAGGATTGGGAAATTACCTGTGAAATCGCCGCGCGCATGGGATACGAGATGAAGTACGACAACCCGGAGCAGATTTTCGACGAAATCGCCCGGGTCACGCCTTCTTACGGCGGCTTGTCGTACAAACGCATTGACAAGGACGGCCTGCACTGGCCCTGCCCCGCGCCGGACCATCCGGGCACGCCCATCCTGCACAAAGGGCAGTTCACCAGGGGCAAGGGGCTTTTCCACGGCATCGACTTTATTCCGCCCGCCGAGCAGCCGGACGAAGAATATCCCCTGTACCTCACCACAGGCCGCGTGATCTACCACTACCACACCGGCACCATGACCATGAAGTCCGATGGGCTCAACGTGGCCGCGCCCGAGTGCTTTGTGGAAGTGTCTCCGGAAGACGCCGTGTCTTACGGGATCAAGGACGGCGACAAGGTTCACATCGCCTCCCGCCGCGGCGAAATCACGGCGGTGGCTCGCGTCATCGACATGACCGGCCCCGGCACCGTGTTCCTGCCCTTCCACTATGCGGAAGCGGCGGCCAACAAACTCACCAACGCTGCGTTGGACCCCGTGGCCAAGATCCCGGAATACAAGGTGTGCGCCGTCAAGATCGCCAAGGCGGCATAAGGCGAAAAACAAGGCTGACTTTCAAGCCTTCAAAAAAATACACTCCCACGCTGGAGCATGGGAGCAAGACGAATCAAAAAGGGGGGCCGAAAGGCTCCCCTTTTTTGATTTGTAGAATTGCCTGAACAGGCAATTTGCTTAAACATCAACAAAAGCGCTGTCGGCCGTTTTGTTAAAACGACGCTGGGTCCCCGCTTGCGGTCGATCCCAAAAAGCGGATCGCCCTTGCGGGGATGACGAACGAATGTGGTAGGAGCAATGTTTGAGGTTGCTTGTTTCCCCACGGTTGGGGCGAAGGCTCATCCACGACCCGTAAAATGCAACGGCCATCTCTCTCCGTCATCCCCGTGAAGCCATGGAGGCGTGATGATTGCGGTTGTTTTGCAATCATCATGAAGCAATGGCGTAAATGGGGACCCAGCGTCCTTTTGAAAATCGCCGTTCGGTTTCAATCGCCTGCGCCTATCACGGAGCCAAGTCGTAGGTCGGGTTACGAAGTCCGGCGGCAAGGTGTTTGGTCGCCAAGAACGTATTTGGACTTCAAACCCGACATGATTAAAGGCTCAAGAACCCTTTTTCCTGGCTTGTTGGACGTGCATGGGGTCGTCGAAATTGATCGACTCGGGATCCACCATAAATTGAAATTCCCCCCGGGCTTCGGCCGCTTTTAACGAGACAAGATACCGCGCATAATTGCCAGGCGCCATTTTGACCATACCCGACCAATCCGCCTCGATGGCGCATTCCGGGCAGGACTTGGCGCACATGAAGCAGTAGATGCATGGCTCCTGGATTTTGGGAGGGTCGGCGGAAATGTCGATTCCATCCACCGGGCATAGGTCTTCGCATTGGCCGCACTGGATGCACTCGTCCTGATTGATGGTGAACCTGGGCATGATCTTGGGCATGATTTCCCGGCTGAGGTTCACCCGGTCCTTTTGCGCCCAATCCGGGATGTGCTCCAGGGTCGGAGGGGCGATCAAATCCTTTTGCCCGTTGGCGATGGCGACGCAGTTTTTCGCCATTGTTTTGCCGAATTCGCAGGCCTGATCCAGGTCTTTTTCCAGCGGGTGGCCGGTGGTGTATGTGGGATGGGGATAAAAGGGCAGAAAGGCGTCCCCGTAAACATGGGTGGAGCCGATGACCGTCACGCCCTTTTCGGCCAGCCTCTCCGCCATGGAAACCAAAACCGGCCCCATTTCGCATCCGTGGGAAGCGAACACAAACCAGTTCTTGCCGTCAAGCTGGGGCAGAGCCTCGATAAAATCCGTCACGTTAAAAGGCTCTTTGCAATAAAACGAGGGGCACCCCAGGCCCACCAAATCATATTCGGCAAAATCGATTCCGCCCGCCTTTTCCAGGGCGACCAGTTCGCATTCGCCCCACTCGGCTGCAATGCCTTCCCGGATGCGTTCAGCCAGTTTCAAGGTGTTGCCGGTCTGGGAAAAAACCACGATCACCGATTGCATTTCCTGCCCTCCCTTGGACGTGAAGTAAATCATTTTTTTCGAATCAGGCTTTGTTGATCGCCTCTCTCCAACGGGCCAGGATTTCCTCCCGCTCGGCATCCTTCATTTTGGGCTCAAAAACCCGGTCCTCCTGCCAGGAAGCGCGGATGTCATCCACTCCGGAAAAAAGTCCGGCGCCCAGGCCGGCCAGGAAGGCTGCGCCTAATGCCGTGGTTTCCACGAGCTTGGGCCGCACTATGGTGCATCCCAGAAAATCCGCCTGCATCTGCATGAGCAGGTTATTGGCGCAAGCGCCGCCGTCCACTTTGAGCGCCTTGATATCCCGGCCGCTTTCCTTTTCCATGAGCTTTAAGATGTCCACGTTCTGCAGGGCGATGCCCTCCAGGGTGGCGCGGGTGATATGGGCGCGGGTGGTTCCGCGGGTGAGGCCGGTCATAATGCCCCTTGCTTCGGGCCTCCAATGGGGGGCGCCCAGGCCCACAAAGGCGGGAACCACAATCACGCCTTCCGAATCCGGCACGCTGGCGGCCAAAGCCTCCACCTGGGAAGCGCTTTCGATAAAGCCCAGGCTGTCGCGCAGCCATTGCACGGCGGCGCCCGCGATAAAGGCCGAGCCTTCCGAGGCGTATTGCATGGTTCCGTCCAAATTCCAGGCGATGGTGCCCAACAGGCCGCCCGATCCAATGGCCGGTTTATCGCCCGTGTTCATGAGCATGAAAGCTCCGGTGCCGTAAGTGCATTTCGCCTCGCCGGGAGTAAAGCAGGCCTGGCCGAACAATGCCGCCTGCTGATCGCCCGCCATGCCGCTCACCGGGATGCCGTCGGCCAGGCCGGGCACGCCTTTGGTGTAACCATACACCTCGGCTGAACCGACAATTTTAGGCAGGATGGACTGCGGCACATCCAGAATGGAGCAAAGCTCCGGGTCCCAGTCCCCTTTATGGATGTCCATAAGAAGCGTTCTGGAGGCGTTGGAAACGTCGGTCACATGGCTTTGACTGCCGGTCAAACGATACACCAGGTAGGAGTCCACGGTTCCGGCGGCTATCTTGCCCGCCGAAGCGGACTCCCGCAAACCGGTCACCTGATCCAGAATCCATTTATATTTGGTGCCGGAAAAATACGGGTCCAGCACCAGACCGGTTTTTTGCCGGAACAGGTCTTCATGGCCTCCGTCTTTCAGCTTTTGGCAGATATCGGCGGTCCTGCGGCATTGCCAGACAATGGCGTTGTGCATGGGCCTGCCGGTCCTGCGGTCCCAAATAATGGAGGTTTCGCGCTGATTGGTAATGCCGATGGCCTTGATGGGCGGGTTTTCCATGCCCCATTCCTTAAGGGCGTCGGCGATTGCGCCGGTTACGGAATTCCAGATGTCCCCCGGATCGTGCTCCACCCAGCCCGGCTTGGGATAAATCTGGCGGAATTCCCGGTATCCCCGGGAAACCAGATTAAGGTCTTTATCAAGAAGCAAAACCGTGGAGCCCGTTGTGCCCTGGTCAATGGCAAGAATGTAATCGCTCATACTCCCCCCTGAAAATGGTGAAAAGTTTAATTTGCTTCACTATGCCCCAACTGCCGGGTTAGATCAAGGCCCATTGCCCATCCAAAAGCGCCGGGGAACAAAATCCTCGACAATGGACTGTATGATGGTTAAAGTATGGTAGAAATTGGATGAAATTGTTAAAGATTCCAACCTATCTAAAAGCCGCCCCTGGAAGGACGTTATGCCATCCCTCAAAAATTCATTTTATCTGCTCATTATTTTTTTAATGCTCGGCCCCCTGGCCGCTCCCGGCCTCGCCATGACGGTATCCGAGGAAAAAGAACTGGGCGACAAGTACCTGAAGTACCTTGAGCAGAATATGGATTTCATTGAAGACCCGGTTATTGTGGAGCCGGTTCGCCAAATAGGGAAGAACCTCCTGGAAGCGGTTCCGGCCCAGCCGTTTGAATTCAAGTTCTTTGTAGCGAACGAAGACGTATATAATGCCTTCGCAGGTCCCGGGGGAATTGTGGTGATCAATTCCGGCCTGATTGCAGCCTTGGACAGCGAGGACCAGCTTGCCGGCATCATGGCGCACGAAATCGCCCACGTGACCTGCCGCCACATTTCGGAAAAAATCGACAAAAACAAAAAGATTTCCGCAGCCACGGCCGTGGGCATGATCGCCAGCCTTGTGGCCGGATTTCCCGCCGGCGCGGTGCTTTCATCCGCAGGAGGCTCCAGCGCCATGCTGGCTTACAGCCGGGCTGATGAAGCGCAGGCGGACGAAATCGGCATCAGCTACCTATTAAAGGCCGGATACAGCGGCCAGGGGCTTGTGGACGCCATGAAGGTCATGCGCGCCAAGACATGGTTCGGCAAGGATCAGGTGCCGGGCTACCTGACCACGCACCCCGCCGTGGAGGACCGTTTCATCAACCTCAACACCTGGCTGCAATCCAATCCCCAGGCCCAAACCGTCAAACGGAATTTGGATGAGTACGCGTACAATAAAATGCGCATTCGGCTGGCTGCATTATACGGAGATCCGAGCCTGACCTTGCAAAAGATGGCCCGGTCGGTGGAGAAGAACCCCAATTTGCCCCTGCTGCATTACGGCTACGGAACCCTGCTGGCCCGGGTCAACCAGCGCACCCAGGCTGTGGAGGAATTGAAAAAGGCCCTGGCCCTGTCGCCTTTTGACGCCGACATTTTACGGGAACTGGGCAAAGCTCAGTTTGAGGCGGGATTGTTCCCGGAAGCCAAAGCCTCGCTTACCAACGCCATTACCGCCGCCCCGGAGGTCCCGGAAGCCTACTTCCTGCTTGGCAGGGTGCACATGGAGTCCGGCGCGCTCCAGGACGCCGCAGCCTCCCTGGAAAAAGCCCGTGAGCTCAGCAATAGGAACTCCGAGGTGTATTATTATCTGGGCCAGGTTTACGGCAGGATGAACGTATTGGACCAGGCCCATTATTACCTGGGGATCTATCACATGAAACGGCGGGACATGAAAAACGCCGATTTTCATCTTAGAAAGGCCCAAAGCCTGGCAAAGGGCAATCCCGAGCTGGAAGAGAAAATCAAAACAGCCATGGAGGAGATGAACGACCAGGACGACAAGAAAAAGGGAAAAGGCGGCGATAAAAATGACAATGAACCGAAGTCATTGACTAATCCCCTGACCAGCTACGGTCCGCAGTTCTCCATGTCCACCGAAAAGGCGGGAAGCTCCAACCCCGGCAAAGTGGACTGGAAGTCCAAGGATTTCCAATAATTAAATCAGCCGGAGGCTGCCGCCTGTTCGGATTCAAACGAGACCACCGCCCCGATCTGCCGGACGGATTCCTGAACAAAAAGGCTCCCGTCTATGGTCAGGGTGATGGCGTTCGTAGGGCAGGCCTCCGCACACCGGCCGCAGCCCCGGCAATTGGCTTGGTTGATCACCGCCTTGCCGTCCACCAGGCTGATGGCTTCCAGGATGCAGGCCTTGCTCACACAGGTTCCGCAGCCCACGCATTCCTCCTGATTGACCATGACCTCCACACCGGGCGCCCGGACCAGTTTTTCCTGAAACACCTCATGCGTATGGGGAATGACGCGGGTGATGCAGCAGCACGGGCAGCAGTTGCAGATGGTCAGGAGTTTCTCCCCCGGCCCTATTCCCAGCCAGACGGTGTCCAGTTTGCTCTTACCCACGGCGTGAATCAAGCCGGCTTCCTGGCATTTACGGATGTGCTCCTTGGCCTCTTCCTTGGAAACGGAACGGCCCCACTTGGGATTGATGCCCCGGGCGGCTTCGCCCATGAAGATGCAGCCAAGATCCCTGGGATAATCCTCACAAGGCATGGAAATCCGGCACAGGCAAAAGTCCATCACAAAGTGGTATTCCATGCTGTCTATCAACTGGTCCACCAACTCCGTGGGCAAGGCCATCTGTCCCGGGTCGTCAACCGCTCGGTTTACTTCCACCACCTCATTCCGGGGCAAGACGATCAGGTGGTCCCCTTCAAAAAACATGTATTCAATCAGGCGTTTTAAAATCGGAACTTTGGTGAGCCCCATCCAGCGCATACTTCTTGGAAAAGTTTTTTCGATTACCGGAAATATCCAGCCGGATCTTGCCATGACCTCTCCCCCCTTTTTTTTCTGTGATTAAGGCGTATCCCCCAGGAATTGCAGTGCGTGCGGAAAAATTAAACGATCGGACAAATTTAAATTCGCATAAAATCCAACCCTTGTCAATTGTTCATTGCATGAATGCTGCAATGGAGGTCGGCAATGCCCTCTGCACTCTCTGCCGGCGCTTTTTTTGGGTCATGGTCAGAGGGCATGGAGACTGGCTCCTGGCAAAAAAAATAACCCCGTCCGGGCGTTAATCCGTGCATATAGCGCGGCGCAAGTCGGACGGGGAGGAATTGCAGATGTACAGCACCAATCATTTTACTGATTGCGAACGTATTTTCTCAGATCAATCCGGATTTCTTTCCGATCATCTCATAGACCCGCACCAGGGGGACGCCCTGCTCCCGGGCGATTTTTTCGCAGGCGTCGTATTCGGGCTTGATGCGCACGGACCCGTCCGGGCATGTGATGCGTTTGGCCCGGATTTGTCCGAACTGAGTGTCCAAAAGGATTTCCTCCCGGGGCAGCTTTTCCCGGGCCGTTTCAAAAAAACGGACTCCCGTGGCCGTCGTCTCCATGAGCAATGTGCGGGCGATTTCGTCCCTGGCGTGTATGGGGCACAGCACCCGCACCAAAGTGGCGGGGCGGTTTTTCTTCATAAACATGGGAATCCAGCCCACATCCAGAGCGCCTTGCTCAAACAGCTTCTTCTGCACGTACCCGAAAATCTCCGGGTTCATGTCGTCGATATTGGTTTCAACGGTCAGCACCGTATCGGTCTGCAGCAGCAATTCGGGCTTGCCCAGGATGACGCGGAGGCCGTTGGGCCGGTTTTCCAGCACTCGGGTTCCCATGCCGTATCCTACGCCCTGAATGGTCATGCGCGGTTGAGGCCCGAACCTGGCCGCCAGGGTGGATACGATGGCCGCGCCCGTGGGCGTGACCAGTTCGCACGGGACGTCCGTGCCATAGGTGGGGCAGTCCTTGAGCAGCAGAACCGTGGCCGGCGCAGGGATGGGCAGCATGCCGTGGGCGCATCGAACGAACCCGGTTCCGTGGGGCAGAGGGGATGACTGCACTTCGTAAACGCCCAGGTATTCCATAGCCAACAGGCTGCCGATGATGTCGGCGATGGCGTCGGTTCCGCCCACTTCATGAAAATGGACGTGATCCACAGTCTGCCCGTGCACCTGGGCTTCGGCATGGGCCAGGCGGCTGAAAATCGCCAGGCCTTTTTCCTTCACCCAGGGGCTTAAATCCGAAAGGGTGATGATATCCCGGATCGTGGCGAAATGCCGGGCGTGGGGCTCGTGCTCCACAATCACCTTGGCATGCTTGCCCGTAATGCCGTGGGTTGTCTTATCTTCCAGCTCCAGGCGGAATTCCTCCAGGGGAACGGCGCGCAATTGCTCTTCCAGCCATTCCCTGGGAACGCCGAGATGCATGAGGGCGCCAAGGGTCATGTCCCCGCTGACGCCGGAGAAGCAGTCAAAATAGGCTATCAGGTTTTTTTCGGTCATCTTTAGCGCTCTTCCGCATGGATCTTGATAATTTCCAGAAGCAGCTCAGCACACTTGACCATATCGGCCACGGCCACGGACTCCCGGGTGGAATGCACGTCGTTCATGCCCGTGCCCATGACCCCGGTCATGACGCCGTGGGAGCAAAAAACATTGCCGTCCGCGCCTCCGCCGGACATTCGGGTGGACACTTCCCGGCCCAGGTTCTTGCCCGCCTTTTTAGCCATGACCACCACCGGGTGGTCGTCCGGGATGTTGATGCCTGCAAAATCCTCGAAAACCTCATACTCCACAAAGGGGCGGTCGCCGGGGTCGGCCAGCTTGGAGCGCTCCTCCTTGATAACCTGCTCAAACGCGGAGGTCATCTTTTCCGTGACGGCTTTCAGCTTGTCCGGGTTATGGGACCGGGCTTCGCCGCAGATCTCCACCAGTCCGGGGACGATGTTGGTGGCCACGCCGCCCTTGATGAGGCCCAGGTTGCACGTGGTTTCCTCGTCAATGCGGCCCAACTCCAGACCGGCAATGGCCCGGCTGGCCAACAGGATGGCGTTGATCCCGTCTTCCGGCTTGGCGCCCGCGTGGGCGTCTATGCCGTGCACCTTGAATTCAATGCGGTTGGCGTAAGGCGCCCGGGTGACGATGCCGTCCGGGTCTCGGGCGTCCAAAGCGTAGCCGTACTTGGCGGATATTTGGGACATGTCAAAGTTCTTGGCCCCCAACAGCCCGATTTCCTCGCACACGGTGATGACCAGCTCCAAGGGGCCGTGGGGAATCTTGTTTTCAACTAGGACAGTGCAGATTTCCAGCAATATGGCGACGGCGCTTTTGTCGTCCGAGCCCAGAATGGTGTCGCCCTGGCTGGTGAAAATTCCGTTCTCCAGCACAGGGACGATGCCCCGGCCCGGCTCCACCGTGTCCATGTGGGCGCTCAAAAGCAAGGGCGGCGCATCCACGGTTCCGGAAAACCGGACGATGAGGTTGCCGCAGTCGCCGTTCACGGCCTCCCCCGCGTTGTCCATGACCACTGACGCGCCCAACTTCTCAAATTCCTTGGTGAGATAGGCCGCCACCCGGGCTTCCTCCCGGGAAACCGAGTCTATCTGCACGACAGTGGAGAAGAAATCGGAAAGCCTGTCTATTTGTATCATTGAAAAAACCTTTCTATTAATTGCGAATCATGGAAAACCGTCGAGTAGTCATTGACAATCCGAGGGCGCATAGTGTACCAAGAGTGCTTCGCGGAAGTGCGCAGCTCACTGGTGGGGCTCCCGGACTTCAAATCCGGTGTGGGGCGCTAACAACGTCCCGGGTGGGTTCGATTCCCATGCACTTCCGCCATTTTTTTATCTTTTGGGCCTTTCCGCCGCCTTCAGCAAAAATCCCCTTATGATTCAAAACCTTGTCTATCCAACGTTCTTTCATGGATCAATAATAGCACATCCCCTGCTTCTTGCAAATCGTGAACTGTCGCTCAATCGTAGCGAATTCTTGCCTGATCATGGCGCGTGACTGTAAAGGCCGCCATTCCCGAGCGTCCTGAAGGGGTGTCCCGTATTGTCCTTGGGGTTCTGGCCCCCCAGGCAAGACAGCATCCCTATGGGATCGCACAGCGACATGTAGGTCGGATTACGCGGAGCCGGGATAGAAATCCGGATAAGGCAGGGGTAAAAGTCTCCATAAAAACTTGGTGGGCGCCCATCCTTTCATGCGGAGCAATCCGACGATATAGAGGATGTTTGGAAGGCCGCGTTTCCAATACACTTGGGCAGCCCTGGCAGCGTCTTTGTTTTATGCCGCAGGGATCCGCAGGACGCTTTTTTTGCGTGAATCGACGGCGCCCCGGAAGAGTAGTTGGGTAGCCCCGGCAGAGCCGTATCCTGCCGGGGTCGCGCAGCGACATTTATTTAAGCCCTACGTGCATTAGAAACCGCTTAGTTTGCCCAAACCAGCTATGTTTCCAAAGCCTTCAGCAAATAGCATTTCAAAACCCACGCCGCCCTTTTTGTATTAGAAATGCTCTCATCCAAGCCGAAACCATATTGGAATAGGTTGTGAATACAAGGAGATACTAAGTTTATTATTTTCTTAAGGACGTCCCGTGAAATTTAGTGAAACCCATAGATCATACCTGCTATTCAACTATGCCCAGAAATCACTTTTACTAACCTTCTCAATTTTATCCAAACTTGCCAACCAAATACCTGAATGTGCAGGAGCAAGGTCCATCATCCTTTTAAAAAACCTCCATCCACTAGAACACAAGCATGAGATCAACATGTCCTTTGGAGCCATTGCAGATAGACTATTTTTTGCGTTCGTCTTTACATTGACGGAATTGACTCCAATCGGTTGAAATAATAACTGTAAAGGGCAATCTGGAAAACAAACAACTACTGTTTGGCCTAAAGCTATAGCCTCCAATTGGTCAACAATATTCACCCATAACAGGTCTACGAGGTCCCACATCTCCAAAGTCAAAACGGGAGTATTATAAATGGAGAGAGTTATGCCGCCATCAATGTAATATTTATCCCGAAAGGAGCCTGAAAACTCTTCCAAAGGGATAAAATTTTTATCAACAAGCAAGAAAGTGCGAATATTAATCATGGCTTGTGTTTCACCTCTTGCAAAATGAGGCCAACCATCAGGGCATTAGCCCCCTACATTTCCACCAGACATACCCTTGGCGAATCTTTCTAACAATCTATAACCATAGAGCACGTGCCCATAGTGCTTTCGCGGCCAATGTGCATCCAAATAGGTTATGATGTTCTGTCAACCCAATATTCAGGCGCTCGGCGGGCGTGGGCAACGGCGAGAATGTATAATCCATGGTCGGTAATAGAATAGATGAGATTGTAAGGGAAGCGATTGACAAGTATCTTTCGAATACAAGGTCTGACTTCCGGCCCAGCTTCCGGGTGAAGTTCAATAATCCGAAGAGCTGTTCTAATGGCGTTCTTAAAATCCTCTCCCAGGCCTATTTTCCTAGTTTCATAGAACTCGAAGGCGTCATGGTATTCCTGCTCTGCCAGAGGATCAAACAGGATATTCATGACTACGGCCCTAATACTTTATCCGCAGGAACGCCTTTGACCTTTCCAGCCTTATAGGCCTGCAAGCGTTTTTCCGCTTCGTCAAACCAGAGGTCATCGATCTTTGCGTCAGGCTTTTCCAGACTTCTATGGATAATGTCCAAAAGCCGCATTCGCTCGGCGGGCTCCAAGGCAAGTATTTGCTCTGCCAACGACTTGTCCATGGCTTCACCTCTCCATCAATAATTGATTGTAAACATCAATGATGTTTCCTGAATAATATATAGCATATCCCCCGCTTCTTGAAAATCTTGAACAACCTGTCAAAGAAAAGGGCATGGGGACGGAACGCTGGGTCCCCGCCTTCGCGGGGATGACGACTTGGTCGGTTCGTCATCTATTCAGGCCCGCCCATGCTCCCCTTGGACCGTCATTCCCGAGCGCCCCTGTCGGGAATCCAGAGTCTTGACCTTTGCGTCGCCATGGGAAAAGCGTGCGCTGCAAGAGTCGAACCTTCATGCTTTCGTGGGCTATCAGAAATCATCCAATGCTAATGGAGGACCGGGTTTAGGGGCATTTTTATAGATTACCGAATTCTAATCACCCGAAACCCGTTGTTGTATCTTTCAAACCCGATGGTGGCGTAGCTGCGGTTGCCGCAGCGGATGCCGTTGGCGGCGTTGTCCCAGGATCCGCCCCGGACGATTTTTCCCAGCTCGGAGGAAGACGGGCCGGTGGGGTTGGTCTCGCCCTTTTCGGGATATTTTCCCTTCCAGTCGCGGCACCATTCCCAAGTGTTGCCCAGCATATCGTAGAGGCCGAATGCGTTAGGCTGAAAGGTGGCCACAGGCGCTGACACGGCGTAGCCGTCGTCGCATTTGTTGGGGGTCCAGGTTTTCCATTCCTCCCGGGCGGTTTTATCGGACATATTGGCGAAATTGCAGGCGTTGATAGGGCTGTTTCCCCAGTATCGGGAGGTTGTCGTTCCGGCCCGGCAGGCGTATTCCCACTGGCCCTCGGTGGGCAGGGTGTAGGAGTGCTTGAAGCCGCTTTGCTCGGTCAGCCAGTCGCAAAAGGCCATGGCGTCCCGCCAGCTTACATAAACCACGGGCTGCTGGTCTGCGTTCAGGGAGCGGCCTTTAAAGGCCATGCTGTCGTGAGTGATTTTGTAATGCCGGAATTGGAGGTTGGTCACCTCGGTCCTGCCCATCCAGAACCCGTCCACGCAAACCTTACGTTGCGGGCCTTCGTCGTGATACCGGCCCCGCTCCGTGGTGGGGGTTCCCTGGGTGAAGCATCCACCGGGAATCCACACGAACTCCATGCCGGTGGCCGGCTCGATCCAGGTTTGGCCGGTTTGCCCCGGATTGGGAGGCAAAAAGGACGACGAGTCGCTTCCCGCGATGGGCTCCCATTCCACGTCGATTCCCACTTCCGAAGCCGGGGCGGCTACGGGCTGAAGAAAAAACAAAACCAGGAGACAAATAACCAAATAATTTTTCACGGTTTTATTTTTCCTCCCCGGACATTTCCACCTTGCGGTCGAAAAACAAAATGCGCATGAGGTCGCGGGCTGACTGGAGCTTTTTAATTTCCGGATATTCCCGAATGGCGTCCCTTAACTGGTCTGCAGCCTCGGATTTGTCGCCGTCCTCATAAGTTTGGCGGATGCCGGCGGTGACCTTTTCCAGGTGATCCCGGGAAATATTAAACGGCACCCTGCCCTTGTTCAGGGCGGCGATGTCCAAAGCCTCCTTGGGCCTATTCAGGGCGAACAGAATTTCCACGTGCAGGGCCACGGCGTTGGGATCGGAGGCGTTGTGCTCCTCGGATTTTTTGCGCCACTCTTCGGCTTCTTCCGGGCGGCCCAATTCCAGGGCGAGCCAGCCCAGGTTGACGAGCAATTTGGAGTCGGCGTGACGCATGGCCAGCGCCGCCCATACTTTGTAGGATTCCCCGGGCTTGTTCGTCAGGTATAAGGCCAGGCCCAAATTATATTGAATGGCGTAATCAGTGGGGCATAGTTGATGGGCTTTTCCAAGCAATTCCAGGCTGTTTTGGGGTTGCATTTCAAAGAATGCCTGAGCTTGGGCGGCCATGGTGCGGGCCTCTTCGCAATTTGCAAGGCCCATGGTCGGATTAAATAATAGAGCCGCCAATACAAGCGGCATTAAAAACATTCTCATGTTCTATGGATTTCCGCAAAATCGAGAGGCCCCAAAAGGGGCCGCAAATTAATCAATACTCCAACTAATCAATACGTTCGAACCAAACGAAATCCAATATCGTAGTAGGGATCTCCGGGCGCGCTGTCGTTGCGGACTCCGCACCGGACATTGAAAGCGTTAAAATTAAAGGCCCCTCCGCGAATGACGTGATACGGCTCTTCCCCTCGAAAAACCGGGTCGTTGGGTTCATGCTTGGCGTACGCTTTTACGTCATATTGATCCCGGCACCATTCCCACACGTTGCCGGACATATCGTAAACCCCCAGCCCGTTAGGCTTTTTCGATGCCACGGGATGGGTTGTCCCCTGGCTGTTTTCCAAAAACCAGGCCGCCTCCAAAGGGTCTGCGGTTCCTGCAAACTGCTCGGCTTGGCCGCCGCTGCGGCAGACGTATTCCCATTGCGCTTCCGAGGGAACGTCGAACCAATATTTCATGTCATTGGCAACGGTAAGCCTGCGGACGAACTCCTTGGCATTGGTCCAGGAAACGTTTTCCACGGGATAATCGTCCCCCAGGTCGAAATGGGAGGGATTAAAGCCCATGATTTTTTTCCATTGCCCCTGGGTGACTTCGGTTTTGGATATCCAAAAACCCTGAAGCTGGACCTCGTGGGCGGGCTCCTCGTCCAGGTCGCAATCTCCGGCCCAGTCCCCGCAGCCCATAAAATAGGGGCCGCCCGGAATCCAAATGAATTCCATGCCCGTGGCGGGATCGGTGAAGTCCTCCCCGGCTCCGGTTTGCGTTTCATCCACCTTGGGCTTGGGGCCCATGCCGTATGCAGGAAGCCAAAACAACAGAACGGTGAGCAGGCAGGCGGCGAATTTTATCAAGTAGCCCGGCTTCATCTGGCATGGACCTAAAGGTTGGGAAAAAACAAGTTCAGCATGTCTTCCGTGATTCTGTCGCAGGTTGCCCGCACGTCCTTGACCACGTAGGAGGCCACATTGGAATTGTGCAGGCTGACCATGCCGTGCAGCATGCTCCAGAAAGCCAATAGTTTGTCGGACACTGCTTCCTGCTCCATGTCGGCGCCCCCGGCCTCTTTAATGAGCTTTTCGGCCAACGCCGCAATGTCCATGGAGATTTTTAGCTCCACTTCCGAAAGATCCTGGAACGGGGTGCCCACGTAATCGTCGTACTTGGGCGTAGGCTGGGTGAACATGATGTCGTAGTGGCTGGCGTTTTCCATGCCGAACTTCAAATAAGTCTGAATGAACGCCCGGCCCTTTTCCTTAAGGTCGTCATAGGAGGCCGCCGCATCCAGCAATTGCTGGTACATGGTTTGAAAGCCCTGGATAACCAAGGTGATGTATATTTCGTCCTTGCCGACGAAATAATTGTAGATGTTGGGGGCAGTCATCCCTATGCCGGAAGCGATAGCCCGCATGGTCAGCGACGAGAATCCGCTTTCTGTAATGATATCAAGAGCCTCATCCAGAATCTGTCTTTTGACCAGATCGATTTCCTCTTGCGTTCTCGGTTTCTTCATAGCCTTGTCCTGGAAAGGGGTGAACTGTGCTTACTCTCCCGTTTGCTTTCCGATTCAGACGCAAATTCCCTCAAAAACACCGGGAGCAGACTTGTTTATTTTAGCTATAATTATACTGACTTCCAAGCAAAGTCAAGACTGTAAACGAAAGTTTGGCCCATGAACCAAAATATGCCATGGTATCTCTTGTATCCAAGGCGTCCTTTATAGTATATTTACGGGGATACCAATTCAATGGATCCTGTTTGCAAATGCTATGCAGGGCAAATCACCTGAAGCGGGAGGAAGTCTGCACCGGGCCTCCCTACGGAGCTGATAATGAACGATTTTAACGGCGACAGGAGAAAGTTTCCCCGTTTTTCCAAAACAATTTCAGTGGATATCAACGGGAAGATCTTTCCGGTTTCCGAAAAACTGGAGCATGAAGCCGAAGGCAAAGACATCAGCGTGAGCGGCCTCAGCTTTTCCTCTCCCTCCCGGTATGATGTCGGCGCCAAGTTAAGTTTGGCTTTTCGCATTACCAATTCCGAAGCAGACGACGATCAGACCGGGGTCACCATATCCAGGGCTTCCAATCCCATTTCCTGTAAGGTGGAAGTCGTCCGGAACGACAAGGACGACGAATCCGGAGGCTACCGGGTAGGAGTCAAATTCATAGACATTGCCGGAGACGACTACCGGGTGCTGATCCGCCACCTGGCCAAGGACTAGAATATCAGCAAAAAAATCCTTATTTCTTTCGCACAAACAGCGCGCTTCCAGGGTCCTGATAAATCAGGCGCCAGCCCTTGTTTTGCGCCAACAGGCCATGGGCCGCGCTTTGGGCCGTTGTGATGATCGTGTCCGTCGGATATTTTTCAAGATAGGCGAAAAAATCCTTGGCTCTCACCCGAGGATTTTCAAAGCATAAAAAATGTTCGTTCACAATTCCCTCCGGGAACACGGTTTCGTAGCGTCCGTCCACAGCAATCCGAAAACTTGGATGCAGCCGCCACATCAAATACTCCCCCCAATGGAAGTCCGTCAGCACATTGCCCTTCATGCCGCGAGCCAGCAAATAATCCGCAGCGCCCGTGGGACAATAAGGCGCATTCACCGGGGCTTGCTCGTAAGAGGGGGCGTTCAAAGCAAAGGGAGAGCCTGAAAATAAATACAAGCCCTGATATCCGGCCAGCAGCATATTCCCCGCCAGGCAAAAGGCGGCCAGGGCCGACGCCGCCCATCCCCATATTTTTTTAGGCTTTCTGATGGACAAATATCCGGGGACAAGGGCGATGAATCCCAGAGCGAAGAAAACCCCGTGGCGATGATGCAAAAAAGCGAGCGCCGCCAATACAGGCAAAAGCACGGCTCCGGGATTGCAATCCTTGAACATTTTGGGAAGCATAACAGCGGCGTATAAAAACAGAATCAGCGTAAAGACGCTCGCAGGCAGATAAAATCCATGAGCCAAAGTTTTGGGAAGCGGCCACCATTCCACGATAAAGGGCCTGGACATAAAAAGGGAATTGCTGAGGTAAATCCAATAATCGATCCCGTAAGGATTAACCAAAGTCGCCAAGACCGATCCGGCGAGCGCCGCTGTGCAGGCGGCCGCCTCTCTTTTTTTGCCGCCGGCCCAAAACCAGCACGCATAGATGGCCAGTACTCCCAATCCGGCCGGAAAGCCGCCGTGGAGATTGCACCAAATCAAAAATATAAAAGGCGCCGCCCATAGCATTTTCACCGCGCCGTGCAGGCGCACCCTTTCCAACGCGTATAAAGTCAGCGCAAAGAAAAAATAGGTGAATGCCTGGGCCCGGACCGGGCTCCAGCCCTGGGTCAGCACCCAAACGCTCATCATAGCAGCGGCTGCGACGACCTTGCCGTCCGCCTTATTCAACCTGGCGGTCATCCAGGCCAAGCCCAGGCAGCCGGACGCCAGGGCGTACTTCAAAGCCTGAATCGCCCAGGGGTCTAATGCTTTATACATTTTGTAAAAAATCACGCCGGTCAGCCACTCGTGGTAAACCCACGGGTTTTTAACCGGATAATAGGAAAAAACGTCTTCATAGGGAAATCCATGGGACTCAAAAAACAGGCGGCCGAAGGACAGGTAACCGAAAAGGTCCGGATCCGCCGTGTTTTGCGTGATCGCCGCCCAAAAAGCCAGCCAGGGGATGGCTGAAAGGCAAAAAGCAGCGATGTTTTGAAATCCCGATTTTTTATTCAAGGCCTCTCCATGGAAATGCTATACTAAGGATGGAATTTTTCGTTATTATGGCGGTATACAGACCAAGGTCAAGGCTTTTTCGGCGCAACCCGCAGCATGGGTCTTGAAAATGCCTCGCAAAATATCTATACCGTGTTTGAACGGAGGCTTTTCAATGAAAATAGCATTGGCTCAAATTAATCCCATTGTCGGCGACTTTAAAGGCGCCAGGAGTAAAATTCAGGAATTCGCCCAAAAGGCGAAAAATCTCTCCTGCGACCTTGTTATATTTCCGGAACTGTCCGTATGCGGCTATCCCCCCAGGGATCTGCTGGAAAGAAAAAGTTTTATCCGGGCGTGTCAGAACACCGTCCAAAGCCTGTTGGACGACATCCATGACATAGGCGTTATTCTGGGTTTTGTGGATCGGGTGGGAGGCGCCCCCGGCAAGCCCATCGCCAACGCCGCCATGCTTTTTGAGGACGGCAATATCCTGGAAGTGGTCCACAAAAGGCTGCTGCCCACTTATGACGTATTTGACGAGTCCCGGTATTTCGCTCCCGGCGGCAAGGCCGAACCTTTTATGTACAAAGGCATGAACATCGGCCTGACCATTTGCGAAGACGCTTGGAACGACAAGGATCTTTTTCCCGAGCAGCTTTACGACTGGGACCCGGTTCAAGACCTGGCTGACAAAAAAACGGACTTGATCATCAATATCGCCGCATCCCCTTTCCATGCCGGAAAACGGGCCGTTCGCGGCAATATCATGAGCCATCTCGCCAAAAAGCACCGCCTTTCCTGCGTGTACGTCAATCAGGTGGGAGGAAACGATCATCTGATATTCGACGGCGCCAGTACGGTGCATACGCCGGGCGGCGATTTGGCGGCCCTGGCCGGAGAGTTTGAAGAGGACCTGGTAACCTTTGACACGGAAACCGGCAAGGGAGACATTCACCCGGTTTGCGAGAGCGAAGCCGAATCCCTGGCCAAGGCGTTGGTCACCGGCGTGGGCGACTATGTGCGCAAATGCGGTTTTTCCAAGGTGGTGGTGGGCCTGTCCGGCGGCATAGACTCCGCCCTGACCCTGGCCGTTGCCGCCGAAGCCTTGGGGCCGGAAAACACATACAGCATTTTCATGCCCTCGGAATACACATCCCAGCAGAATTATACGGACACCAAGGAACTGGCCGACAACCTGGGCTGCCCTTACGAGATCATCCCCATCACGCCTATTTTCGAGACCTTCCTGAGCAGCCTCAGCTTCTGCAACAAGGAGGATTTTGGCGTTACCGAACAAAATATCCAGGCCCGCACCCGAGGCTCCATCCTCATGGCCTTTTCCAATAAAACCGGCGCCATGGTCCTTTCCACAGGCAACAAGTCCGAAGTGGCCGTAGGCTATTGCACTTTGTACGGAGACATGAACGGCGGCTTGTCCGTCATATCCGACCTGCCCAAGGAGCTGGTTTACGAGGTTTCCCGTTATTTTAACAAGGACCGGGAAATCATCCCGGAAAGCATCCTGACCAAAGCGCCGTCCGCGGAGCTTAGGCCGGACCAGACCGACCAGGACGACTTGCCTCCGTACGAGGTTTTGGACCCGATCCTGCACGCCTACATAGAGGATTTGAAAGATCCCGAGGAAATCATCGCCATGGGCTATGAGGAAAAAATCGTACGGGATATCGTCCGGCGGGTGGTGCGCAACGAATACAAACGCAGGCAGGCGGCGCCCGGGCTTAAGCTGACCTCCAAGGCCTTCGGCGAGGGCAGAAGATATCCCGTGGCCCAACGGTTCAAGGATCAGGACGGGGAGTAAAACCGCCCCTGCCGGGAGTTCTCCCGGGCCATGGCCTCGTGGATAAGGAGAAACGTCTTCCCCTTTTCCACGGACCATTGAGGGGCCACCAGTTCGTCCTTGTTGGGATCGCCTGTCAGCCGTTGAATGATCATATCCGGCGGAAGCAATTCGATAAACCGGCAGACGGTTTCCACATAGTCCTCCTGTTCCATGCACTGATACCGCCCCTGTTCGTACATCCTATGCAGGGCTGTGCCGCGAATTACATAAAGCAGGTGAATCTTGACTCCGTCCACGGGCAGGGCGCCTATAAACCGGGCCGTCTCCAGCATGTCCTCACGGGTTTCCCCGGGCAGGCCCAGGATCACGTGGGCGCAGGTGAGAATGTTTCGTCCCGCTGTCTTTTTTACGGTTTCGGCAAAGCAGGCGGCGTCATGCCCCCGATTTATAATGCGGAGGGTTTTGTCGCAGGAAGACTGCAGGCCGTACTCCACCCAGATCATGTGGTCAGCCGCGAGTTTTTCCAGCAGGGCGAGGACGTCATCGTCCACGCAATCAGGCCGGGTGCCGATGCAAAGCCCCACCACATCCGGCACGGAAAGAGCCTCGCGGTACAGGGCCTCCAGGCGCTCAACCGGAGCGTAGGTGTTGGTATGGGCCTGGAAATAAGCTAAAAACTTCTTGGCCTTGTAGCGTTTTCCATAAGTGCCCTTGCCACGTTCAATCTGCTGGGTTATGGAAAGCCCTTGGGATGCAGCGCCGGTGCCGGATCCCCTCTCGTTGCAGTAAATGCATCCGCCGACGCCCAGTGTTCCGTCCCGATTGGGGCAGGAAAGTCCGGCGTCTACTGTGATCTTCTGGACTCTGCAACCGTATTTGGACCGGAGAAAACCGGCAAGATCTTTATAAGGTTTTTCGTTCATGGCAGTCTTCGTGTTATATTATTTTGAGCTTTTGCAATGGCATTGTCTCCATTGATTCAGGAGTTTGTTGCAACCAAAAACGAATTTAACGGCAAAGAGGCCGCCTGCCCCCTCCCCCTTGACGGGGGAGGGCTGGGGTGGGGGTGACACGCTGCAGCGTTCTGATGCCCCCCCATCCTGTCCTTCCCCCGCCAGGGGGGAAGGGACGAAGACTTGCGGGCTTCCTCAACTTAAATAGTCCGAGCAGCGCACTTATTTATGGGGATTCTATTTTTATTTCCACTTTAAATAAGTCAAATATTTATTCACTGCGCTTTGAGACTTATACACGGTCAAACAACATGTGTAAACGGTATGACATCATAGTAATCGGAGCGGGCCACGCAGGATGCGAGGCGGCCCTGGCGGCCGCCCGCATGGGATGCAAGACGCTCCTGACCACCATCCATCTGGATTCGGTGGCGGGCATGCCGTGCAGCCCGTCCATAGGCGGCACGGGCAAGGGCCAACTGGTCAAGGAAGTGGACGCCCTGGGCGGGGCCATGGCCCGGGTGACGGACCGGACCGCCATCAGCTACCGCACCCTGAACACCCGAAAAGGCCCGGCCGTCCAAAGCACGCGCACCCAAAACGACAAGCACATGTATCATCAGATGATGAAGCAGTGCGTGGAGGATCAGCCCAACCTGGACCTTAAACAGGCGAAAATCAACCGCTTGGTATTGGACGGAGACCGGGTCGCCGGCGTGGTGGATCATTTTGGATACGAATATCAGGCCGAGGCCGTCATCCTGGCCACCGGCACTTTCCTGTCCGGCGTCATCCATATAGGCCACAAGTCCATGAAAGCCGGCCGGGCCGGAGAATTCGCCTCGTACAGCCTGGCCTCCCATCTAATGGAGTTGGGATTCGCCATGGGCCGCATGAAGACCGGCACTCCCGCCCGAGTGGCCAAGGACAGCATCGACTTTTCGTGCTTTGAAGAACAGACAGGCGAGGAGAACCCCAGGCCTTTTTCCTTGTTTTCGAAAGCCAGCCTCTTAACGCCCATGTCCAGCTTTATGGGCCGCACCAACGAAAGGACTCACCGGATCATCCGGGACAACCTGAGCTGTTCCGCGCTGTACGGGGGAATCGTAAAAGGGGTTTCGGCCAGGTATTGCCCGTCCTTTGAGGATAAAATCGTCAAATTTCCGGAGCGGGAAAGCCACCAGATCATTTTGGAGCACGAGGGCGTACACACCCGGGAAATATACGTTTCCGGCCTGGGCAACAGCATGCCCTTGGAAGTGCAGATCAAGCTCTACCGCTCCATTCCGGGCATGGAGCAGGTGGAAATCATGCGGCCGGCCTACGCCATCGAATACGATTTTCTCAATCCCACGGGCTTGAAGCCCACCCTGGAAACCAAGCTGGTGAAAGGCCTTTACGCCGCCGGGCAGATCAACGGCACATCCGGCTACGAAGAGGCCGGCGCCCAGGGCATGTGGGCCGGAATCAACGCCGCGTGCAAAATACAGGGCAGGCCGCCCTTTTTGCCTGACCGGTCCGAGGCCTACATGGCCGTCATGGTGGACGACCTTGTCACCCGCGGAACCTCCGAACCGTACCGCATGTTCACCTCCCGGGCCGAATACCGGCTTATGCTGAGGGAGGACAACCCGGACCTGCGCCTGATGGAATACGGCCACGGCCTGGGCCTGATAGATGACGACGCCTTTAAGGACTTGATTGAGCGGAAAAAGCAGATCCAGGCGGAGTTGGATCGGGTGCGCAGCACAATAATCAAGCCTTTGCCGGAAGTGAATCAATACCTGGAGGATAAGGGAACAGCGCCCTTGAAGGAGGCCGCACCCCTGGACAGGCTGATGAAACGGGTGCAGCTGGGCTACGACGCCGTGGAAAAGCTGGCGCCCTCCCCGGAGCCGATCAATCCCAGGGTGTCCCGCCAGGTGGAAATAGCGATCAAGTACGAAGGATACATTGCCAAGCAATTGCGCGAGATTGAAAAATTCCGCGAAATGGAAAGGGTGCGCATCCCCGAAGGCTTTGACTTCGAGGCGGTTCACGGCCTGTCCAACGAGCTGAAAGCCAAGCTGGGCGCGCTCAAGCCCGTGTCCTTGGGGCAGGCCTCCCGCATGGAGGGCATCACTCCGGCGGCGCTATCAGCCGTCATGATTCATTTGCATCAATCGAAAAACACGGAGGTGGAAAATTCTTCAACCCAATAAATGTCCGTTGTCTCAACTTACCAATTTCATGTTTTAATTCAGATAGTAATGAGAAACAACATCTTATCCTTGAGGCCAACCGCAGATTATGGTATTTTTTCATCGGTTCAGAAAAAATATCAAATATCAAATCATAACGGGTTATTAGCATTTCCTTGAAGCCTCCAGGCCGATATGTTTAATATATTGGAGTGCAGGATTAAATGGACAGCAAAATTATCACAGACAAACTGGAGGCTTTAAGGAGAGGCAGGACGCCTCGACTACTTGATCTGTTTGCCGGATGCGGCGGGATCTCCCTGGGATTTCACAGAAATGGATTCTCCATAGATGGCGCCGTGGAAATAGACCCTATTGCAGCCGAAACGCATGCACTTAATTTTTTTCAGGATTCATCTTCCGCAACAAAAAATACTCACGCCCGTGCGCTTGATATCACCGCAATAGATCCTGAGGACCTTGTCAGACAACTTGCCCTCCCCATGCTTCCGGAACAGGTTTTTGATGTGATTGTTGGGGGGCCTCCCTGCCAAGCATTTGCCCGCGTGGGAAGAGCCAAGCTGAGGGAGGTGGCAGCCCATCCAGAAGCCTTTCTTAAAGACCCAAGACACAATCTATACCTGCGCTATCTTGCCTATGTAAAAACCTTGAAGCCAGTAGCCATTCTGATGGAAAACGTTCCTGACGTTCTGAATCATGGGGGGCATAACATTGCCGAGGAAGTCTGCGAATTCCTGGTTGATGAAGGATTCACATGTAGCTATACACTTTTAAATTCAGTTTTTTATGGCGTCCCTCAAATGCGAGAAAGAATGTTCCTTATAGCCTACCGAAATGAATTGGGAGAGAAGGTAACTTTCCCAAGCCCCACTCATTGGGTTGATCTGCCCCAAGGCTATTACGGTTCACGCCAGGTTGCCCTGAAAAATATTAACTGGGGTCTGTTTGAAAAGCCGTCTTTTTATGTCCCCGCGCCTGAGAGCAACCGGGAGTCCTTGGCCAGGGCTGTCAGCGCGGAGGATGCATTGGGTGACCTCCCGAAAATCACCTTGCATCTGGAAGGAAAACTTAAACGCGGCGCGAGAAGGTTTAATGAACTGATCGAGTATACCAACGACACATCCCTGAATGAATATCAGACCCTTATGAGAACATGGCCCGGTTTTGAGAATGACAAAGGTATTTATGATCACGTTATTCGATACCTTCCCAGAGATTACAAACTGTTTAAACGCATGAACAGCGGAGACCAATACCCACAGGCATACCAGCACGCCCTGGACATGCTGCGGGAGAAACTGGATGAACTGGAACAAAATGGAAAAAGGATTGAAAAAGACAGCCAGGACTACGAGACATTGAAAGCCTCTATAGTCCCCCCTTATGATCCAGGAAAGTTTCCCAATAAATGGCGAAAAATGGAGCGCCATTTACCGGCAAGAACCTTGATGGCCCATCTTGGCAAGGATAGCTATTCACATATTCACTATGACAGCGAGCAGGCTAGGACAATTTCAGTAAGGGAGGCAGCACGACTTCAGTCTTTTCCTGATGGATTTATTTTTTGTGGGACCATGAATCCAGGATTCAAACAGATTGGAAACGCCGTTCCTCCCCTGATGGCAGCCGCCCTGGCTGCTGAAATAAAAAAGGCCTTGAGGGGGGAATAAATGAAAAGACGACTGGCGATCAAGCGCCTGACCAACTCAGATCTGACAATTTTCTATTGGCAATTCGTTAACCAGGAAAAGGGCGGAAAGCAAAAGGCAATCAACCTAAACCGGAATGTATTCATTGACATTCTGTATCCGGAACTTCCGGAGTGGGCGCTGGAACACGATAACCGTGTCCCTTTGGATCTATACCTTTTAGGGCCGGGTGTCTCTCTTCCCTATAATGTTCAGAGAAAAATCATCAAACAGCCCGGATCATATAAAAACTGGCGGCTTAACGGGGAGTATATTCCTAATCCGGATGAAGAGCCTGAAAGGTTCAACGTTCTCAAAGAGGGTGACTACGCCCTTTTTGAGTTTGAAGGATCACCTGTGCCCACAAGGGCCAAAACTCTTATGATTGCAGTTGATGAAGAGCAGGACAGAGTGCTCCATGAGGTGATATTGGAGTGGATGGGCAGAAAAAGCATGACAGAACTGCCTTATGTTGATCTGGAAACCATTGTGGACAAGGCAGGGCCTGCGCCGGAGCACCCTGTCTATGACTTTCTTCTGGATTCCGATCTTGAGGATGCAGTCTTGGGAGGCTCAGGCGGCAGGGCCAATCTGTTCAAACGGCATGCCACCAGACCGATTACACAAAGCACACTCAGAAGACGTAGGAAAGAGGCTGAAAATATAGGCCATTTAGGGGAGGAAATCCTGAATGCTTTCCTGGAGAAACGAGTTGAAGCTGGCGAACTCAGGTCGTTTGAATGGGTTTCGGAAAAAAATGCTGTTGCACCCTACGATTTTGAGTTGGTCAACAATGATGGAACGGGGGTGATCCTGGACGCCAAGTCAACAACGGGTGAATTCAACAGGATTATTCATGTATCAATGAACGAACTTGTTGAAATGGCCAGCGCTTCGAGACGGTATGATATCTATCGATTGTACAATGTTTCCGAAAAAGGCGCCAAAATGAGAATCTGCCAGGAAAATAGAGAACTTGCAGTGTCAGTCATAGAGACATTTAAGAAATTGCCTGCCGGAATTCGCCCTGACTCGGTGTCCATTCAGACTGGCGCCTTGACATTCGGAAAGGAGTTTGAGCTTTCCTATCCGGTTGAGCAGGACGAGGAATAAATCCTAATAAATGAACAAGAAAAGAACGGATGTGCTGACCAGGACACAGCGGTCCAGGTGCATGTCCAGAATCAAAGGCAAAAACACCAAGCCTGAGACCAGCTTAAGAAAAGCCTTATGGGCCAAAGGTTTGAGGTATCGCATTCATTATAACCTTCCAGGCAAGCCAGACATTGTTTTTGTGTCTGCCAAACTAATCGTTTTTGTTGACGGATGCTTTTGGCATTTATGCCCGATTCATGGCCAATTGCCTCAATCCAACAGGGATTTCTGGAAAACCAAATTGGAAAAAAATGTTGTTCGGGATAAAAAAATCACTCAGGAACTGGAATCCAAAGGCTGGACAGTTTTGCGAGTCTGGGAGCATGAAATCAAGGAAGACCTTCAAGCAGTTACTTTTAAAGTTGAAGAGTATCTAAAAAAAGCCAAAGAGCCGGATAACGGGTAGTCAAACCATGGCCAAGGAAAAAGAACCGCAAGATCCGTTGGAACTGCTGGAAAAAGTCACCCAGGAGCGGGACGCTCTTTTGACCGTGTTCCTGGAGATTGAAGACGGCTACGTGGAGTGCGATCTCGCCGGATTCACCCAGTATTTCAATCCCGCCCTTTGCCGGATTGTAGGGTATCCCGCCCGCGAAATGAAGGGCATGGGATACAAAACCTATCTGGATAAAGAAAACGCCCAGCAGGTCTTTCGCGTCTTCAATGAGGTGTATCTCACCGGCCAGCCCAAAAAAGCCTTTAATTACGAAATCACCCGCAAGGACGGCTCCAAAAGCGTTGTGGAAATTTCCATCACCCTCCGCCGAAACAAGGAGGGCGAGCCCGACGGCTACCGATGCATCATGCGCGACGTGACGGACCGCCGCAAGGCCGAAATGGAGCTGGCCAAACATAAAACCCGGCTGGAGGCCATTTTCCGCAGCGTCAAGGACGCCATCGTCACCGTGGACCAGGACCTCAAGGTCATTGACGCCAACAAGGCGGCGGCAACCCTTTGCGGCATCGCAGCAAAGAATGTCAAAAACAACCCCTTCGCCCTGTGCCCAACAGACTGCTGTCAGGCCTGCCGGGACGTGCTGGCCGAAACCCTCAAACGCAAAACCGCCATCCGGGAATTCCAGGTGGAATGCAACCATAAGCAACGGCCCCAGCAAAAAGTCAGCCTGTCCAGCGCCCCTTTGGAAAGCCAGGACGGCGAATTTTTGGGCGCCGTGCTGGTCATCCGGGACATCACCCGCCTGGTGGACCTGGAAAGGGAGTTGCAGGAGCGCAACCAGTTCCACAACATCATCGGCGCCAGCCATAAAATGCAGGCCGTATACCAGCTTTTGGAAAACCTGGCCGACTTTGAAACCACCGTGCTCATTACCGGAGAAAGCGGCACCGGCAAGGAACTGGTGGCCAAAGCCCTCCACCATACGGGCAGCCGGGCCTTCAAGCCCTTCGTCTCGGTCAACTGCTCGGCCCTGGCCGAAAACCTTCTGGAAAGCGAGCTTTTCGGCCACGTAAAAGGCGCTTTCACCGGCGCCATACGAGACTACCAGGGGCGATTCCAGGCGGCCCACACCGGCACCCTGCTCCTGGACGAAATCGGCGACATCTCCCCCCGCATCCAGTTGAAGCTCCTGCGCGTTCTCCAGGAGCGGGAGTTCGAACGGGTGGGCGACGTCCAGCCCATCAAGGTGGACGTCCGGGTCATCGCCTGCACCAACCAGGACCTGAAGGAAAAAGTCCGCCTGGGCGAGTTCCGGGAGGACCTGTACTACCGCCTGAACGTCATGGAAATCAAACTCCCCCCCTTGCGAGAGCGCAGGGAGGACATCCCCCTGTTGGCGGACCATTTCACAGCCCGGTTTGAGAAGAAATTCAACATAACCATCCCCGGCGTGTCCGACAAGGTCATGAACGCCTTCATGAACTACCACTGGCCCGGCAATGTCAGGGAGCTGGAGCACAGCATCGAACGGGCGACCGTGCTTTGCCGGGATAAAATGATCTCCCTGGAGCACATCCCCGGCGAAATCGCCGAGGCCTATTCCCTGGCAGGCCCCCGCCTTAAAAAGCAGCCCGCGGCGGACGAACCCAACGAAATCATCGACGCCCTCAAGCGAACCGGCTGGAACAAGGCCAAGGCGGCCCGGCTGTTGGGCGTGAGTCGAAAGACCATTTATCGGAAGATCGAGAAGTACGGGATCCAGTCTCCGGCGGAAAACATGTGACATGTCACACTTTTGACCCGCCACACCTATGTGACATGTCCCGCTTTTCGCCCCGTTTTTTCTAGTCGCGCCCTCTTTCTTCACAACTGTGTAAATCCCTAGTATCCCTGTCTATACACCCATTATCCGCTCCAAAAATCCGACTTGGCACGCTGTTTGATATTACACGACCGGAGAACAGGAGCGGGTCTTGAACAATTCTTTCGATAAAACACGCAGTTCCAACCAGTCCGGACAAGGGCCGATTACGATCCATAATCCGGACGAGTTGAAGGCGGTCATACTGGATGAGAGCCGCCCTCTCCTCATGGCCTGCATGCTCAAGAACGAAATTTATCACGAGCAGATGGCGCTTGTGGAGCAGGCGGTTAAACAGTTTGAAGATGCGCTGGGCGTATTTGTGATTTCAAAAGAACTCATGAGCTGTTTTTGCGAGAAGTTCAACGTGAAAGGCACGCCAACCTTTTTGTTTTTCAATAACGGTAAGGAAATGGACAGGATACTCGGCTGCATGAGCCGGGAATCGCTTATGGAATTCATCACTAGGAACCTTGAAACAATAAACCGGATTACCTGAAGGGAGATTTAAAATGGCTGAAAGAGAAGTCGTATTTGTGGACGCTGTTCGCACCGCTTTTGGACGCATGGGCGGAACCATTCGTGATTTTACCGCCGCCGAGTTGGCCGGCATTTGCATCAAAGGCCTTGTGGACAAAACCAAGATCAAGGAAAAGGCCCATGTTGACACGGTCATGATGGGTTGCGCCGCCCACGACTCCAAGGCAATGAACCCCGCACGGTGGTCCGCCCTTTACGCCGGACTGGGCTACGAAACCTCCGCATCTTACGTGGAAATGCAGTGCGGCTCTGCTATTGACAGCATCAACCACTCTGCATGGAAAATCAAGTGCAACCAGGCTGACATCATCATCGCCGGCGGCTCCGAAGCCTACAGCCAGATTCCGGCCAAATTCTCCATGTCCCAGCAGCCTTACCGCCTGATTCCGCCCATGCCGCTCCCCCAGATGCTTTCTCCGGTGGAGGAAGAGTGCATCGGCATGGGCATCACCGCTGAGAACCTGCAGAAAATGTACGACGTTTCCAGGGAAGCCTCGGACGAATTCGCTTACAACAGCCAGATGCGTTCCAAGATGGCTTGGGAAAAAGGCTACTTCGAAGGCGAAATCGTGCCCGTCACAATTCCGGCCACGCGCAAGACCCCGGAATTCGCTTTTGAAAAGGACGAGCATCCCCGTTTTGACACCACCCTGGAAGGCCTGGCCAAACTGCGCCCCGCCTTTGCCAAGGATGGTACGGTCACGGCCGGCAACGCTTCCGGCCGCAACGACGGCGCCGCCTTCGTGCTCATGATGTCCGCTGAAAAGGCCGAAGAGTTGGGATACACCCCCATGGCTCGCTGGGTCGCCGGCGCCGACTACGGCGTGGATCCCAGAATCATGGGCATCGGGCCGGCCTACGCAGTCGTCAATATGCTGAAACGCACCGGCCTCAAAATCTCCGATATGGACGTCATGGAATGCAACGAAGCATTCGCCGTCCAGAACCTGGCCGTCATCAAGGAAGTGGAAAAGCAAATGGGCGAAACCATCGACATGGAAAAATGGAACCCCATGGGCGGCGCTATTGCTTACGGCCATCCCAACGGAGCTTCCGGCGCCCGCATCGGCATGTTCTGCATGCGCGAACTCATCCGCAGGGGCGGACGCTACGGCTTCTTCTCATCCTGCTGCGGAGGCGGTCTGGGCGTCGCCACCCTGATTGAGAACTTGCAAAAATAAATAACCAGCTTAAGGCGGCCATGCCTTAAGGCGCCATGCCTGCCGCTCCGCGTTCTTCATCTCTCCTTCGGTCAAAGGGCGTGAAGGACGCGGGCGGCTCTCCCATAATCAGGATAAATTTTTTAATCATGGAGGAAATGTAATGAATATCGATGACGTAAAGAATATTTGCATTATCGGCGCCGGCAACATGGGACACCAGATTTCCCTGCAATGCGCTATTAAAGGGTACAACACCACCTGCTTTGACATCTCTGAAGAACAATTGAAAAAGGCCGAAGCCTTTGCCGACTCTTACCTGCCCGGCCGCGTGGCCAAAGGCAAAATGAGCGAAGACGACGCCAAGGCCGCCCGCGCCCGCCTGCGCTTTACCAGCGATATGGCCGACGCCGCCAAGGACGCCGACTACGTAATTGAGGCGGCTGTGGAAGTTTTGGCCCTCAAACGCAAGATCTTCGCCGACCTGGACAAAATGGCCCCGGCCCACGCCATCCTGGCCACCAACTCCTCGGCTATCGTCAGCTCCCGCATTGCGGACGCCACCTCCAGGCCTGAAAAGGTGTTGAATCTCCATTTCTTCAACCCTGCCCTGGTCATGAAATTGGTGGAAGTGGTTCAAGGCCCCCACGTTTCCGATGAAACCTGCCAGATCTCCATGGATCTGTGCACCAAGCTGGATAAGGTCGCCGTGCACGTGAAGAAAGAAGTCAACGGCTTCCTGTTGAACCGCATTTTCCTCAGAATTTACGAAGAAGCCCAATGGATGCTGGAAATGGGCGTGGCCTCCGTGGAAGACATCGACAAAGCGTGCGTTTACGGCGCCGGCCATCCCATGGGCCCCTTCACCCTCATGGACCTCACCGGCATCGACCTGGCTTACACCATGGGCATGGAATCATTCAGGGTCAGCGGCGATCCCGCGGACCTGCCCAGGCCTCAATTGGTTTCCCATTATACCAAGGGCGAATATGGGCAGAAAACCGGCAAGGGTTGGTACGACTACTCCAAGAAATAATATAGGCCATCAAGGGGAATATCATGGACCTTAAATATGTCTTGTACAGCACGGAAGACGGCATCGCCTGGATCCGCCTGAACCGCCCCGACAAACTCAACGCCCTGAACCACGTGGTGTTCGACGAAATCGGACAGGCCGTAGCGGCCGCTGCCGCGGATGACGACGTTCGCGTGGTCGTCCTCACCGGCTCTGACAAGGTTTTTGCGGCGGGCGCCGACATCGAGCACATGTCCAAAGGGACGATTTCCGACGCATTCAAGCTTACGGACGGCTCTTTCAGAATTCAGGAAAGCCTGGCCGACATTCCCAAGCCCACCATCGCAGCCATTTCCGGCTACGCCCTGGGCGGCGGCCTGGAACTGGCCCTTTGCTGCGATTTTCGGATCGCCTCCGAGACCGCGGTCGTAGGTCTGCCTGAAATCAACCTGGGCATTATCCCGGGCGGCGGCGGCACCCAAAGGCTTCCCCGGCTGATCAACTACAGCCTGGCGGCTGAAATGGTCATGACCGGCGGCATGGTGAAGGCGGAAAAGGCCGAACGCTACGGCATTCTCAATCGCGTTGTGCCCCAGGACCAGCTGATGGACGAAGTCAAAAAGCTCGCAAGCAAGCTCATGAGCAAATCGTCCGTAGCCCTGCGGGCCGCCAAGACAGCCATGCGCAAAGGCCTGAACGTCTCCCTGAAAGACGGCCTTAACATCGAGCAGGACCTGTTCTGCATGCTGTTCGGCACCGAAGACCAGAAGGAAGGCATGGCCGCGTTCCTGGAAAAGCGCAAGGCCGAGTTTAAAGGCAAATAGCGGCGCCCCCATCCGGCGGCTTGGCCGCCGGGTGTTACTATATAACGATTGCGGCCTGCTTTTAATGGAGCATCCCCCCCCCACGTCCATTAAAAGCAGGCGCCGCAACACAATAAATACGGCATACTGCTTACGCCCCCGAAAAGGAGCAACCAAATGGCGCAGGTACTTGCAGACAGAAGAGATATAGACTTTGTCCTTTATGAGCAGCTTGACATGGAGCAGCTCACCAAGACGCCCGTCTACAAAGGCATGAACAGAAAACTGTTCGACATGATGATTACCGAAGCCAGAAACCTGGCCATCAAGGAAATCCTGCCCACCAACGCGGACGGCGATAAAATCGGCGTGACCTTCGACAACGGAGAGGTTCTGGTTCCGGAATCCTTTAAAAAAGCCTTTGACCTGATCCGGGAAGGCGACTGGACCGCCATGAACGAAGACCCGGACCTGGGCGGACAGGGCACGCCTTATCTCATCAACTTCCCCACCCGCGAATACCTGTGGGGAGGCAACTACTGTCTGGTCAACTACGCCACCATGGGCCACGGCACGGGCAAAATGATCGAGGCATTCGGCTCCCAGAAGCAAAAAGACCTTTTCCTGGATAAGCTGTACACCGCCCAATGGGGCGGCACCATGCTCCTGACCGAGCCCGAGGCGGGATCCGACGTGGGCGCGCTGACCACCACGGCGGTGAAAAACGAAGACGGCACGTATTCCATTTCCGGCGCCAAGATTTTCATCACCAACGGCGAACACCAGTTGACCGAAAACATCGTGCATCCGGTCCTGGCCAGGGTGGAGGGAGCGCCCGAAGGAACCAAGGGCATCTCCATTTTCATCGTGCCCAAGTACTGGGTGAACGAAGACGGCTCCATGGGCGATTTCAACGACGTGGTCTGCACCGGCGTGGAAGAAAAAATGGGCATCCACGGCAGCGCCACGTGCAGCCTGACTCTGGGCGGCGCCGGCAAATGCCGGGGCCTGCTTTTGGGCCAGGAATGCGAAGGCATGAAAATCATGTTCCACATGATGAACGACGCCCGCCTGAACGTGGGCTTCCAGGCCTTTACCTACGCCTCTTCCGCCTATTTATACGCCTGCAACTACGCCAAGGAAAGAATCCAGGGCAAAGACCTGACCGCAGGCAAAAACAGCCCCAGCGTTACTATTGTCAATCATCCCGACATCCGCCGCATGCTTACTTGGATGAAAGCCCACGTGGACGGGATGCGCTCCTTTATATATTACACCGCGTCCCTGTTCGATTGGATGAAAGCCGAGCCCGACTCCGACCAGGCGCAAAACCGTCAGGACCTCATTGACTTTTTCATCCCCCTGGTCAAAGGCTATTCCGCCCAGAGGAGCTTTGACGTGTGCGTCAACGCCATGCAGGTTTACGGAGGTTACGGCTACACCAAGGAATACCCCATCGAACAGCTTTTACGCGATTGCAAGATCACCTCCATTTACGAGGGCACGGACGGCATCCAGGCCATGGACCTTTTGGGCCGCAAGCTGCAGATGCGCGGAGGCGCCCTGTTTCAAGCATTCGCCAACGAAGTAAATAGCTGCATCACCGCCGCACTGGAAGTTCCGGAGCTCTCCGCCATGGCGGACCGTCTCGCAAACGCCTTGGCATGTTTGGGAGAAACCGCCCAGTCCTTATCCAAAAACCTTGCCACCCCCCTGATTAAAACGTCATTCGCTTCCGCTTTTCCGTTTATGGAGGCCACCGGCGACGTGATCATGGCATGGATGCTCTTATGGCGTTCCAATATAGCTGTAAAGGCCCAGGAAAAAGCCAAGAGCAAGGACAAAGCCTATTACTCCGGCGTAATTAAAACTGCGGAGTTCTTTATTTACAATGTGCTGCCCGTCGCCCTGGGCAAGATGGACGCCATGAACGAAGGAAACGGCGCAGCCATTGAGATTCCGGACGACTGCTTCGGAGGGTGATTTTATATATAGCCTTTCGGCCGGTGTCATCCGGTTGCCGGCCCGAAAAAGGCGCCTTCAAGGCTCCTATTGTAAGAGGGGAAATGGCCACAGATTATTCAAAGAACCACATTGGGAAAGATCGGCCATTTCCCCGAGCCTTGATCGTCGAAGGGGGAGCCATGCGGGGAGTCTTCGCTGCTGGTGTGTTGGACGGCTTCCTTGCAGAGGGGTTTAATCCTTTTGACTTGTGTTTGGGAGTTTCCGCCGGGGCGGCCAACTTGGCGGCCTTCCTGGCGGAAATGCCCGGCCGAAACCTCAAAGTCTTCACAGACTACTCGTTACGCCCCCAATTCATCAGCTTATTCCGCTTCCTCAAATGCGGCCACCTCATGGACCTGGACTGGCTGTGGGATATCACCATCAAGGAAGTCCGCCTGGACCTGAAAACCATCATGGCTTCCGGCAAGGAGTTCATCATCTGCCTCACGGACGTGAACACCGGCCGAGCCGTCTACAAAAGGCCCGGCATGGACGACCTGGAAGAAGCCCTGAAAGCCTCCAGCGCTTTGCCCATTCTGTATAGAGGATTTCCCCGGATCGACAACCGGGCTTGCGTGGACGGAGGCGTGGCCGATCCCATTCCCATCAGGCAGGCCTTGAAAATGGGCGCAAAAAAAATTATGGTCATCCGATCCAGGCCGAAAAGTTATTTTAAAAACGAAAAATTCTCGCAAAAAATTCTGTCGCGCCAATTAAAAAACTATCCGGCCCTGGCTCAGGCGGCGTCCCATAGAGTGCGGCGCTACAACGAATCTATAGAACTGATTCGCAAACCCCCAACGGGCGTTTGGATTCAGGAAATCTGCCCGCCGGAAAATTTCAAACCCGGCCGTTTGGGCAAAGACAAAAAAGTGCTCCTTGAAGGATACGAACAAGGCAAGGCCGCGGCCGGCGGCATAATCAGGGAATGGAATTCCCATGAAAGTTGAACTGGAAAAGCAAACCCGGTTTTTTGAGCTTAAGGCGGATTTTTCCCTGCGGCCCCGGGCCTTGGTGAACTATCTGCAAGAGGTTGCGGCCATCCATTCGGAGCAGGTGGGGTTCGGCGCCAAGGATCTGATCAATTCAGGAAACGCCTGGGTTCTGCATAGGATCGGCGTGCAAATCCACCGGCCTCCCACCCTGGGAGAAAAGCTGAAAGTGCTCACGTGGCATACGGGTCAAAAGGCCTTTAGGGCCTATCGCGATTTTGAAATTCTTTGCGGGGATGAGGTTTTAGTTTCGGCCAAGAGCTTTTGGCTGTTCATCGACCTGGCCCGGAAAAAAATCGTCCGCCCCCCAAAGCACGCCAGCGAAACCTACACCCAGGAGCCCGGCATTGACTGGGACCTGAGCATCGACGAATGGAAGCCCGACCAAAAAGCCGTTCCCGAGCACGTCTGCACCATCCCCACCCGGCCGTCCGACTACGATCCCCTGGGCCACGTCAACAACGCCGTGTACTTTGACTACCTGGAAACCCTCATCGCCTCGGCCTTTCCCCAGGGCGGCAAGATCCAAAGCATGGTCGTCCAATTTTCCCGGGAAATCCCCCGGGGCGTGGAAGCGATCCAGGCCGGCCTGTGGCCTCAGGATGAAGGGTACGCCTTCCGCATCTTCTCCGGCGACAACATCTACTCCACCGGAGAATTTCAGCTATTTTCCTAAACTCAAAGCCGCCCAGAAAGATTAGGGCAATTCAAAATCCTCAGCGACCTTGTGAACCTGAAAAGTGACGTCCATATCGATGTGACGATATTTCATAGTATCCTCATCAAGATATATTATTTCATAAGCATCATAATATAATGGATCTTCCGGGTCCGCAGGCAAGAACTGGTCACCTTTCAGCGCCCCTTTTGTAATGGTAAAATAGATCGGGCCGGATACGCCCCACATCCCCACCTCGATTTGCTCCCTTACGTATTGCGCGCCTGGCTTTGAAGTCTGAAACTGAACCTTGTATGTGCCGTCGGATGATCTTGTGACTAGCCATTTTTGCTGTTCTCCTTGATCATTCACCATTTCCCCCAGCCATTTCCCGATCATCAGGCTCCGGTTATTTGCGCTATACGTTGAGGCGCTATACTTGACATTGGATTTTCGTGCTGTTTCACAACCAATCGAGAACGCCAAACAGATCATCAATGCAACACATGCCAACTTTTTCATGCTTAATCTCCATACCAACTACTTGAGACAGGAATTATACAGTCAAAAATACCGCCCATAATCAGTTATGCATATCATAACTTGGTAAACTTTACCAATGGTTGACATAGAAGTAAGAAGGCAGGGTGAATTTATGAAAAATGTCTAAGAGGACAAACATCGACCGCATGCGCGAAAGCTCCGGCGCATCGCATTTATAAGCTGCGACCTTAAACAGTATCAATCTGTTCTACAGCGTCCCCTACCGAAATGCTTCCCCCATTCAAAACCCGGGCGAACACGCCCTCCCGGGGCATGATGCAGTCCCCGGCCTGATAATAAATGGCGCATTTTTTGTGGCACTCCTTGCCGATCTGGGTGATTTCCACCACGGCCTCTTTACCCAGCCTGAATCGTGAGCCTATTGGCGCATTTTTCCAGTCTATGCCCGTGGTGGAAATGTTCTCGGCGAAATCTCCAAACCCCACGTCCAGGCCCTTATCCTTGGCCCAGTCAATGGCCTCGGCCGACAAAAAACTCACCTGCCGATGCCAAGGGCCTGCATGGGCGTCATTCTCCAACCCGTGCTCTTTGATCAAGAGGGCTTCCTGCACGCAGGTCTTACGGGTTCCCTTTTTCTTGCTATACGCAATAGAGACTATTTTCATTTGCTCGGTTCTCCTTCCCCCGCTCCTTTATCGTCAAACGCGGGCGACAAGGACTTGATCACCCCGCATTCCCGGCACCGTCCCAGGACATCCTTGGAATCGTGCGAGGAATGCCCCTGGCACTGGGTGCCATGAATCATCCAGCACATATCCCCGGACTGAAACTCCCAGGCCGGGCAACTTCTTTTCACCTTGGGCGGACAGTTGCTTACAGCCCAACACGCCTTCTTTCTTCCTTTTTTTTCCTTGCGGGAAATTAAAAAATACATCTGCCTTTCCACATGGGCCGGGATCTTCCTCCAACCCTGCTCATAACTGTGCACGGCCTTCACCGACACGCCCAACAGATCCGCCAGGGCCGTCTGGGTTTTTTTCAGGGCTTTTCGCAACAATATAAATTGTTCATTGTCCATAATCGGAATCCCGCCTTGCAATAATTTAAACTTCCCTATATAAGTTTACCCTTGACAGGCTCCCTAAGCATGCACCATATTTTATGCGCTTGAAGTATATACCACAATGTGGTACTTTTCAAGATAAGAAGCCAAATGCTATAATGCAAGAACAGCTTTAAAATCATAAATATATGCTTGGGGCCGTTTTCAAAGCGGCGGGAGGTGTCTATGTGGGAATACACAGGAAAAGTTAAAGACCATTTCCTCAACCCCCGGAATGTGGGCGTTGTGGAAAATGCGGACGGCATCGGTGAAGTAGGCTCCCTGGCTTGCGGGGACGCACTCAAGCTCAGCTTCAAGCTGGGTTCCGACAATAAAATTGAAGACGTGAAGTTCCAGACCTTCGGATGCGCCAGCGCCATTGCCTCCTCGTCCGTACTCACGGAAATGCTTAAAGGCATGACTTTGGAAGAGGCGGAAAAGGTGAGCAACGAGGACATTGCCGAAGCCCTGGGCGGGCTGCCCCGGGAGAAAATGCACTGTTCGGTCATGGGCCGCGACGCCCTGGAAAAAGCCATTTCCAATTTCCGGGGGCAGGAGGCCAAAAAGGCGGACGGCCAGATTGTGTGCGATTGTTTTGGCGTGACCGACAAGGAAATCCACCGTGTGGTGAAAGAGCATAACCTATCCTCCATCGAGGAGGTCACCAATTACGTGAAGGCGGGAGGCGGCTGTCAGAAGTGCCACGCCGACATCCAGGAAATCCTGGACTCCTACAAGGGAGACGTTAAGCCCAAACCGGCTCCGTTGACTAACATCCGGAAGATCCAGCTTATTCAGGAGACCCTGGAGCGGGAAGTCCGCCCCACCCTGAAGCAGGACGGCGGAGACATCGAGCTGGTGGACGTGGACGGGGATAAGGTCCTTGTCAGGCTCCAGGGCCGTTGCTCCAGTTGCCAGGCTTCCCAGGCGACCCTGAAAGGCCACGTGGAGGCCAAATTGCGTGAACTGGTGGTTGATACCCTTGTGGTGGAGGAGGTTTAATTATGGATACCATTTACCTGGATAACAACGCCACGACCATGACGGCGCCCGAAGTATTGCAGGAAATGCTGCCCTATTTTTCCGAGTTGTACGGAAACCCCTCCAGCATGCATTCCTTTGGAGGGCAGGTGGCGGAAAAAATCCGGGAGGCCAGGGCCAAAGTAGCTAAGTTGATCGGCGCCTCCCCCGACGAGATCCTTTTCACCAGTTGCGGGACGGAAAGCGACAGCACGGCCGTTATGGCGGCCCTGAACGCCCATCCGGAGAAAAAGCACATCGTCACCACCAAGGTGGAGCATCCGGCGATCAAAAGCCTGGTGGAGCACCTTGGGACCAAAGGTTACAGAACCACCTTCGTTCCGGTGGACGCCAAGGGAGACCTGGACCTGGAATTCCTGTTCGACAGCCTGGACGACGACACGGCCATTGTCAGCATCATGTGGGCCAATAACGAGACCGGGACCATATTCCCCATTGAGGAAATCGCGGCCCAGGTGAAAAAACGCGGCATTGTGTTTCATACGGACGCGGTGCAGGCGGTGGGCAAAATCCCCCTCGACATGGCCAATTCGTCGGTGGACATGCTGTCCATTTCCGGCCACAAGCTCCACGGCCCCAAAGGCGTGGGGGCGCTGTACATCCGCAAGGGAACCAAGTTTTCGCCCATGTTGATCGGCGGGCATCAGGAAAAGGGACGCCGTGCAGGCACGGAGAATACGGCATCCATCATCGGCCTGGGCAAGGCTGCGGAGCTGGCAGCCAAGAACATGGCCAAGGAAAACCTCCAGGTGGCGGCTTTGCGCGATCGCCTGGAAAAAGGACTGCTGGAAAAAATCCCCAACGCCAGGATCAACGGCAATCCGGACAGCCGCCTGCCCAACACCACGAACATCAGCTTTGAGTACGTGGAAGGCGAGGCCATTTTGCTGATGATGAACGAACTGGGCATTTGCGCATCCTCCGGCTCAGCCTGTACCTCCGGCTCCCTGGAGCCGTCCCATGTGCTGAGAGCCATGGGGGTTCCCTTTACCTGCGCCCACGGGTCCATCCGGTTTTCCCTGAGCATATACAACACTCAGGAGGAAATCGACTTTGTGATTGAAAAGCTGCCGCCTGTGATCCAGCGGCTGAGGGACATGTCCCCGTTCTGGGCCGACAGGCCCCAATAACGGAGGCGCTGTTATGAAAGACGACCGAAAAGACCAGCATACGTGCCGGGTCGGCGAGGAGTTGACCGCCAAGTACCGGAAAAAGCTGCCGGGCGTGGTGGACAAAATCCTGGATAACTGCGGCAAGGACTCGTGCATCTCCCACGTGGACTACGATCCCATTCCGTCCACGGAGAACCTGGAGGAGATCATCGACAAGCTGCGGGAGGTGGTGTTTCCCGGCTACTTCAGCAAAGAGCGCCTGGACCCGGTTAACCTGAGCTTTGTCCTGGGCAGGACCGTGACCGTGCTGTTTGAAATGCTTTCCCAGCAGATTTCAAACAGCATCCGACACGACTGCATGCGCTACGATCAGGAATGCAGCGATTGCGGGGATCGCGGCTTTGAAGCCGCCCTGGCTCTCCTGGACGCCCTGCCCGAAATCCGGGACGTCCTGGAGACCGACGTCCAGGCCGCCTTTGACGGGGACCCGGCGGCCCAGAGCCACGACGAGATTATTTTCAGCTATCCGGGGCTGTACGCCATATTTGTGTACCGGATAGCGCACAAGCTGTACGAAATGGGCATCCCCCTTATGCCCAGGACTATGACGGAGTACGCCCACGGCCTCACCGGGATAGACATCCATCCCGGGGCGGCCATAGGCGGCCGTTTCGTCATAGACCACGGAACCGGCGTGGTTATTGGGGAAACCACGGAAATCGGCGAGAACGTCCGCATATATCAGGGCGTGACCCTGGGGGCTTTGTCCCTGCCTAAAAACGCCGGGGAGGCTTTGCGGAACAAAAAACGCCACCCGACCATCGAGGACGATGTGATCATATACTCCGGGGCCACCATATTGGGCGGAGAAACCGTGATCGGCAAGGGCTCGGTCGTCGGCGGCAACGTGTGGCTGACGGAGTCCATACCGCCCGGAACCCGGGTGATTATGGAGCCGCCCACGCTCAGCTATCGTTAACAAGGAGACGCCATGCCTGTTTTAAAAAATATTGCAAGCGCCATAGGCGGAACTCCTCTGGTAAAGCTAAATGCAATTACCCAGGGGCTTGAAGCGACCATTCTGGCCAAGCTGGAATTTTTCAATCCTCTGGGCAGCGTCAAAGACCGCATTGGAGAGGCCATGATCCGGACCGGTGAAAAAAGCGGTCAAATAACTCCCGAAACCTTGATCGTGGAGCCCACCAGCGGCAACACGGGCATAGCCCTGGCTTTTGTGTGCGCGGCCAAAGGCCAGAAGCTATGCCTGACCATGCCCGACTCCATGAGCATGGAACGCCGCAAGCTCCTGAAGCACCTTGGCGCGGAACTGGTGCTTACTCCCGGAGCCGAAGGCATGGCCGGCGCCATCAAAAAGGCGGAGGAAATCGTCAAGTCCTCGCCCAACGCCTTTATGCCCAACCAGTTCGCCAATCCGGCCAACCCGGCGATCCACCGGGAAACCACGGCCCAGGAAATCTGGCGGGACACTTACGGAAAGGCCGATATTCTGGTTGCGGGCGTGGGTACGGGCGGAACCATCACCGGGATCAGCCAGGCGATTAAGGAACGCAATAAGGAGTTCCGGTCCATTGCAGTGGAGCCGGCGGATTCCCCCGTGTTGTCGGGGGGCGCCAAAGGCCCTCATAAGATCCAGGGGATCGGCGCCGGATTCGTGCCCGAAATCCTGGACAGATCCATGATTGACGAGGTTGCGACCGTCACCAACGAACAGGCGTTTTCAACTGCGCGCCTGCTTGCCGCCAAAGAAGGCGTTTTATGCGGCATCTCATCCGGCGCAGCGGTGTGGGCCGCCATGGAAGCGGCGAAAAAGCCGGAGAACAAAGGCAAGTTGATTGTAGCAATTCTTCCCAGCACCGGAGAGCGTTACTTGAGTACAGAACTATTTGTCGACTGATTGAAACCTGTGGGGGGTTTTGTGACAGGGCTCATGCTGAAATCTTGTGGATACTTCAAACAATGCGAAACCCACCCTAAAACTTAAAAAGCTGGATAAAATCTTTGCCGACAAAGTCAACAGGCTGGCCCACACGGACTCGCGAATGTGCTTCCAATGCCGGGCCTGCTAAAATACCTGCCCTTTTGTGCAAGCCATGGACTATTCGCCTCCCGCGATTTTGCGCCTTGTGCTGCTGGGCCAGGAAAAAACCGTTTTAAACAGCACAACCATTTGGACATGCGTAGGCTGCAATACCTGCTCCACCATCTGCCCGCAACGATGGCAAATAAAATCCCAAAACGAATCCCGTATTTTCCCGGCTGCTCCATGGCCACCACGGCCAAGGAAAACAACCAGCCCTTGCACGCCATGTGCGAAAGCCTTGGCTATAAACTCGTAGAACTTAAAGATTGGAACTGCTGCGGCAGCTCCTCTGCCCATAGCCTGAACCTGGAAATGCGCGTGACTTCCAAAAAGAAAATTCCGGTCATGCATTTTTCCGAACTGCTGGCCATCGCCCTGGGCGACGCCGGCAAAAAAGACTGGTTCACCAGGCGCCTGATCGACCCCATTCCTTTGTTAAGAGCCAGGGGAGTTTTGTAAGGCCGCCTAAATTCGGGCTGCAATAAAAGCGATTGGTCTGGACGGATAATGCGTTCCAGGGTAAATTACCCTCCGTTTGTTTGTACAACTGTTAACGATCTTGCTATAAATGCGGCTACGCACAAAAAATTAAGGGCGTTCGCACCCTTAATTTTTTAAAATTTGGAGGGCCGGGTGTTTTTTGTCAAGCTGCTTACTATTTGGACCGCTTTTCATTTTTACGTCTTCTGGAGAATCAGTTCCATTCCCTTTGTCTCCAAACGCATTCCGCGGCAGTACGTTTATTGTCTGATGTTCGTCGCCTGGGGCGCTTTTCTGGGCGGCCACGCTCTGGATCGTCTGGGAGTGGGAAAATGGGCCTATCCCCTGGAGTTTTTCGGCGCTGAGTGGATGGGCGTGATGCTTCTGCTTTGGCTTTGCTTTGGAGTCGTGGATGTTTTAACCGGATTCGGCCTATGGCTGAAACGCTTCGTCCCCGGCCTGAGAACCGCAGCCTTTATCTGCGCCAGCATTTTATCGGCGGCGGCCATGTTCCAGGGAATGCGGCCTCCGGTGATTTCGGAGCATGAGGTTGTGATGCCCGGACTTCCGGCGGAGGCGGACGGTTTGACCGCGGCAGTCATCTCGGATACGCATTTGGGCTCCCTTGTGGGAAAAGGATGGATGGAAAAACGGGTTGAACAAATTCACGCCATGGAGCCGGACATCATCTTCGCGGTGGGCGACATCATCGAGGGACGCGGAGATCATGAATGGGGAGTCATCCCGGCCCTGCAAATGCTGAAGGCGCCCCTGGGAGTCTGGGGCGTGACAGGCAACCACGAGAGCTACGGCAGCGTGGGAACCGGCGCCAATTTTTTGATGGCGGCTGGCATGAATGTTCTCACGGACCACTGGCGGGAGGTGCGGCCGGGATTGATCCTGGCCGGAGTGGATGACGTTCGCGGATACAACAAACGCACCAGCTTTCCTAATGTGGAAAAAGCCCTTAAGGGAATCCCCGAGGATGCAGCTGTCATCTTCCTGTCCCACCGGCCGGACGGAGCCCAAACCGCCGCAAAGGCCGGAGCGGACCTCATGCTTTCGGGCCACACCCACGGCGGCCAGATCTGGCCTTTCGGATTTTTGGTGAAACGGGAGTATCCCTTATTCATCGGCCGGTACCAGGTGGACGGCATGGCCGTCATCGTATGCCGCGGCACAGGAACCTGGGGACCCAGGATGCGCTTGTGGCGCCCGGGCGAAATCCTCAAGGTCGTCCTGCGCTCGGATCAGGCGGTTTAAGGTCTGGCGCCTTCAAGCAAGTAACCAAACTCAAAGCCAAACTGGAAAAGTGACGCTGGGTCCCGGCTTGCGGACGATCCTGAAAAGCGGATCATCCTTGCCGGGATGACGATTTTTCGAGGTTGGCGAAAGTAACGTGGGCGCTTGGTTCCCCTTTTGGGCTGCCATAGCCGCCGCTCTCCGACATCCCCGTGGAGGGAAGCGGCGGGATGATTGCGTTTTTTTGCAATCATCGTGATGTACTCCCGGAAACGGGGACCCAGTGTCATTCTGAAAAGCAACCATCCTAACTTAACTGAAAACAAGGGTTTTTAAACCAATTTTTAGGAACATCATTTACCCCGAATTTTTTGTTGCGCCCTGGAGAAGGGTATTTTCAATCTAATCATTTTATTACGCAAGGTGCTGGGGTTGACTCCCAGGATTTTAGCTGCGCCGTTAGGACCGCTAATCCGGCCGTTGGTTTGGTCCAGCGCACGCATAATATGCGCGGATAGGAGGTCGTCCAGGGAAAGCAGTTCGCTTGGGCGGCCCTCCTCAGCTTTTTTTGGGGGTTCCAAGGACACTGCGTGGAAGGTGGAAAAGGATAAGGGACCCCTGCGATTGACGATCAACTCCCTTTCCACGGCGTTTTCCAACTCCCGCACATTGCCCGGCCAGTTGTAGTCCATGAGCATGTCAATGGCGTCGCCGCCTAAAGACGGGATGGGGTGGATGGAAAGGGAACGGGATTTTTTCTGGATAAAGTGATCCACCAGGGCCGGGATGTCGCCTTTTCTGGCCCGGAGGGGAGGAATGACAATGGGAAAGACGTTTATGCGAAACAGAAGGTCCTCCCGAAAGGCGCCTTCCTTGACCATGTTTTCCAGATTCCTGTGGGTGGCGACCACGATCCTGACGTCCATGCGGATGGGTTCGGAGCCGCCCACGCGTTCTATCTCCATATTTTCCAATACGCGCAACAGCTTCACCTGGATGTCGGGCTTGAGCTCCCCGATTTCATCCAGAAAAATCGTCCCGTGCTGGGCCCTCTCAAAGCGGCCCTTTCGCCGGGTGATGGCGCCCGTAAAGGCGCCTTTTTCGTGGCCGAACAACTCGCTGTCCACCAGGGTTTCGGGGATGGCCCCGCAATTCACGCAGATAAACGGCCCGTCCCGCCGGGTGGACATTTTGTGGATGGCGCCGGATATGAGTTCCTTGCCCACGCCGGTTTCTCCGCTTATCAGGACGGGGCTGTCCAGGGGCGCCACCATTTCTATGAGATTGGCCACGTTTTTCAGCCCAAAGCTGTGGCCGATTATTTCCTCCAGGGCGATCCCGCCCCGGGTGTCCACCGCCGTGTTGTCCAGCGTCCTCTGGAGCTTGATGATTTCCTGGCCGAGCAAATAATGGTCCAGCGCCTTGGCGAAAGGCTCCTTCAGCATGGAAAATAAATCCAGATCCCTTTGAGTGTAACGGTCCCGGTCCGCGGTGATGAGCGCCGCAATGGCGATGCGCACTCCGTCTTTTTCCAAAAAGACCACCAAATTGGAAAAATCCTGCCCGCTGATCTCCTGAAAATAGTAGCCCACCGGATCGTCTTCCGGGCGGTTGATGATCCGGGCGTCCGGCAGGGGGGATTTTTTCCACTGGGTGCGGGTGTCCACGGGAATGCTGATGACGGATTTCGCGATCAAATCCGAATGAATGCCGCCGTCATGGTCCCAGATAATAGGCCGCGCCGACTTGAGGGAGGGCTCCAACTGAATGATGGCCAGCCCTTCGGCGGGCATGTACCGTTTTAGCGCCTGCCGGCATTGGCGCACTGCGCGGAAAAGGTCCAGGTTGGCGTTCAGGGGGTGAGAGGTTTCCCGAAAAAAGGCGTTTGGGTCGACCATGGGCCAGGCTCCTTGGTTAAGTTCGCCGTATTCGGCGAATTTTTATCGCGGGAGGAATTCCGGGAATTTAAAACTCCTTAAATTTCATGGAGATATGGAAGGCTTTGGAATTCCCTGAAAAAACCTATCAAATTTTCGCCTTATTTGGCAACCACTTTTCACCGTATTCGGCTAAAACACCCCGCTTTCTTGGGCCAAATCAACACTCGCCATTACAACATATTAATATAACTGGCTATTTATCTTAGGCATGGTTTGTGCTTAATCCAATAACACTATCTCCATCCCCCGGATTCCAGGTCTTGAACGGGCGGCGTTTTCCCTGCAGGCGAATTTGCTTTCACAAACAACTTCCAGCCGATCGGAGGGGCGACAACCATGGCGAGCAACTCAAAAGTCAAATCCATCAACCAAATCCATTTCACCAAAGAACACGACATGATCCGCAAGTCCGTGGCCGACTTCGTAAAAAAGGAGATCAACCCCAATATCGATGAGTGGGAGGAGGCCGGCATCACCCCCTTGAAGGAGTTGTTCAAGAAAATGGGGGATCTGGGCTTTTTAGGCATCCGGTACGACCCCAAATACGGAGGCCAGGGGCTCGATTATTGGTACGAAACGGTTTTTCTGGAGGAGCTCGGCCGAATCCGGGGTCTGGGGCTTGCCATCGCCATCTCCGTGCAGACCAACATGGCCACGCCGGCCATTGACGAGTTCGGCAGCGAATACCTTAAGGACAAATATCTGCGGGGCGCCATCTCCGGCGATCTGGTGGGGGCCATTGCAGTCACCGAGCCTGCGGCGGGCTCCGACGTTTCCGCGCTCCAGAGCACTGCCAGAAGGGATGGAAGCTGTTACGTCCTCAACGGCTCCAAGATGTTCATCACCAACGGAACCCAGGCGGATTTCTACACCCTTCTGGCCCGGACCAGCGACGAACCCGGCTACCATGCCTTCAGCCTTTTTGTGGTTCCGGCCGATCTGCCGGGGGTGCATGTCAGCCGCAAACTGGAAAAGATCGGGGTCTGGTGCAGCGACACGGCGGAGCTTTTTTTCGATGACGTGAGAATACCCGCCGAAAACCTTATCGGCCAGGAGGGGGAAGGCTTTATCTACCAGATGCGCCAGTTCCAGCACGAGCGTTTTTCCCTGCTGCCTCCCATCTACACCGCCGCCCGGGAAATCATCGACATGACGGTCGACTATTTAAGGGAGCGGGTGGTCTTCGGAAAGCCGCTGATCAAAAGGCAGGCGTTGCAGCACCAGTTGGTGGACTGGATCACGGAAGTCGAATGCCTGAAGCAACTCTCCTATGAAATCGTTCGCATCAAGATGGCCGGCCTGGATGCTTCCAAGGAGATTTCCATGGGCAAGCTCTACGCCGGAAGGATTTTCAATTCCATGGTCGCCGGGTGCCTGCGCATGCACGGCGGCATGGGCTTTATGAAGGAAATGCCTATCTCCCGGTACTATCGGGACTCCATAGGCTTGGGCATCGGCGGGGGCGCCGACGAGGTCATGAAGGACGTGATCGCCAAGCTCGAAGGGTTTTAATCCAAAGTTCAATCCCAATATCGGAAGCAACCCAACCGGAACTGAAGATAAGGAGGGAAGAATGGCAATGGAGCAGATATGGCGAAAATCCTACGGCAAAGAGATTCCTGACCTGGATCCGAACCTTTTCGAAACCGACGGCGTTACGGTCATCAATGAATCCATGGACCGGTTCAAGAAGAATACGGCCATGATTTTCATGGGCGTGAGGATCACCTACGGCGAGATTGACGCCTACGCCGACCGTTTCGCCCGCATGCTGATCAAGCAGGGCTTCCGCAAAGGAGACGTGGTGGGCATTAACCTGCCCAATATCCCGGAGTACGTCATCGCCTGGCTCGGAATCATGCGGGCCGGGTGCATCAGTTCCGGCGTGTCGCCGCTTTTATCTCCCAAGGAGCTGGAGCACCAGCTTAACGACGGCGAGATCAAGGGCCTGGTAACCCTGGACGCGCTTTTCGTCCACCGGGTGGCGCCCATGGCCGACCGCCTGCCTCACCTCAAACTTGTGGTGGGGGCGAGCGTGGCCGGCTTTCTGCCCAAAATCAAACAGATCCTGGGCAAGCTGCTGAAGAAGGTCCCCTCGGGCAAGCTGCGCCCTCTTCCCGGAAAGACCGTCATGGCCTTCTCCTCGATCCTCAAAGATCCGGAATACGCCGCAGGGGTCTTTGAGGTGGAACTCGGGCCGAATGACGCAGCCTATCTGATGTACACCGGGGGCACTACCGGGCCGTCCAAAGGCGCCGTTCTGACCCACAGGAATTTCGTATCCGAATTGCTGCTCACCACCCATTATATGGAATGGACCGGCCTCCAGGTCGGGATCATGTCGGCCTTTCCCATGTTTCACATCGCCGGCCTCATGGTCAACGCCTTCGCCATTTATTGCGGCATGACCCAGATGATGCTGCCGGACCCTCGCAACGTGAACATGATCATGGATTTTCTGGAAAAGGAGAAGCCGTACATTTTCGGCAATGTCCCTTCCATCTATTACATGCTCCTGGCCCAGCCCCGGTTTAAAACCATCGATCATTCAAGCCTCGCCCAGTGCGTTTCCGCGGCCGCGCCTTTTCCCGTGGATTCCCAAAAGCAGTTGGAGGCCGTTATCGGCCAGGGAAAGCTCATCGAGCTATACGGGATGACCGAGACCACGGGAGTGGCGGTCATGAATCCGCTCCACGGAGAAAAAAGACTGGGCGCGGTCGGCCTGCCTCTTCCCAATACGGACGTCAAAATCGTCGATACCGCCACCGGCGAAGAGGCGCCTTTGGGCGAGCCGGGCGAAATCCTGGTCCGCAACCCCATGATCATGCAGTCCTATTTCAAAAAGCCCGAAGAAACCCGGAAAGCCGTCGACTCCGAGGGGTTCATGCACACCGGCGACGTGGGCTTCATGGACGAGGACGGGTACATCACCCTGGTGGACCGGACCAAGGACATGCTCATTGTGAGCGGCTTCAAGGTTTTTTCCAAAAAGGTGGAAGACATCATGGCGGACCATCCGGCCATCGAGATCATGGCCCTGATCGGCGCGCCCAATCCCGACAGGCCTGGTTCGGAGTTGGCCAAGGCCTTTGTCACGCTGGACGCGGAATACGCTTTTGACGGCGACCGGGAAGCCTTGAAGGCGGATATCATCGCCTTCGCCAAGGAGCACCTGGCGCCCTACGAGGTTCCCAAGGAAATCGAGATTATCGAGGAAATGCCCCTGACGAGCGTGGGCAAACTGGACAAAAAAGTGCTTCGGGCAAACGTCGGAGCCTAAGACGATCTATTAGGATATCCTGCGAAGAAAGGAACAAAAAATGGGAAAATGGATGGACGGGTTCATGGATCGGCTGGCCGCGGTTCATGAGCAGAACCTGGAAGGAGGAGGTCAGGATCGCATCGACCTGCAGCATAGCCTGGGCAAACTCACGGCCCGGGAGCGGATTGATCTTCTGGTGGACGAGGGTTCGTTCATGGAAATGGGCGCCCTGGTGCGGGATTTCCGGGAGGCCTCCGGCCAGATATCCAAGCCCACCCCGGCTGACGGCGTTGTCATGGGCGCCGCCGAAATCGCGGGCCGCCAGGTCATGATTTACGCCCTGGACTTCACGGTCATGTCCGGCGCCTTGGGGGATCAAGGGGCCTGGAAGATCGCCGAACTGGTGGACATGGCCGGCAAGGAGCAGGTTCCCATCATCGGAATGTTCGACGGCGCAGGCTCCCGGATGAGCCTGAAAAACGGCGCCATCGGCTTATACGGCTATGCACGGTTGATCCGCAACTACTGCCTGTATTCCGGGGTAATCCCCCAGATTTCCCTGGTCCTGGGCCCCTGCACCGGCCCCATGGCCCAGATTCCGGTCCTGTCCGACTTCACCATCATGAACGAAAACACGGGATTCATGTGGCTGGGAGGCGAACGGAAAAGCGAGGACGCGGGAAACGCGGACTTCCACATGGAGGAAAGCGGCCAGGTGGACCTTCTGGCTGGCAGCGACGAGGAGGCCATGGAGCTCACGCGGCGCCTGCTGGAATTCATGCCCCAAAACTGCTGGGAAAAGCCTTTGACAATCGCCTCGGACGACGACCCGGATCGCCGTGAGGAGAAATTGCTCACCATCATGCCGGACAACCCCAAGTTCACCTATGACATGCACGAGGTCATAGAGCTGATTGTGGACAATGGGGAATTTTTTGAAATCAAGGAGGATTTCGCGCCCAACCTGATTGCCGGATTCGCCCGGTTTGACGGCATGCCCGTGGGAATTGTGGCCAGCAACCCGGATGAATTGAGCGGCATCATGGAGCCGGACTCCTCGGACAAGTACGACCGCTTCATGATGTTTCTGGACACCTTCAACATTCCCCTTATCAACATTTCCGACACCACGGCCTATCCGCCCGGCGATAAGTGGGAACGCAAGGGCGTAATTCGCCACGGCGCCAAAAACCTCCATGGTTACGCCAACGTCACCACGGCGAAAATCACCCTGGTGCTGCGGCGTTCTTACGGGGGATCCAATATCACCATGGGCTGCTCCAAAATGGGGCCGGACTTTATTTTCGCATGGCCCACGGCGGAGTTCGCGCCCACCGGCCCTGAATCCATTGTGCTTGCCGTGTTCCATAAGCAATTGGCCAAAGCCAAGGAGGACGGCAACTATGACGAAGTCTACGACTTTCTCCTGAGCACGCTCAGGGAGCAATTCAGCGTCATGACTTTCGGCAAGGCCTACACCCATTATTACACGGTCAACGAAGTCATTGACCCAAGGGACACGCGAAAGCGCATCGTCAAAGCCTTGAAAGCCTCGGCCAGCAAGCGGGAACTCACGCCTAAGAAAAGAAGAGCCATCAAACCGGCCTGATCAAGCGACGGGAGGAAAGAAACATGGGCGCAACAATGGATGCAGCCATTCAAAAATATTTGGATATACAGGAAAAAAACAAGCTGGGAGGCGGACAGGAGCATATTGACCGCCAGCATAAAAGAGGCAAGTTAACCGCACGCGAACGCATTGATATCCTGGTTGATCCCAACTCGTTCAAGGAAGTGGGAACCTGCGTAAACACCACGGGCGTCCGCATTGACGGCAGAAAGTCGGACGCCCCCTGCGACGGGGTGCTTTTCGGCACAGCCCGGATACACGGCAGGACCGTAATGGTCCATTCCGCGGACTTCACCGTCCTGGGCGGCTCCGGGGGAACCCAAACCCTCATGAAGCTGGCAAGGGGCAACGAGCTTGCCATCCAGTGGGGCCTTCCCATGATCCACTTGATGGACTCATCAGGCGGGCGGCTGGGCTACCAGGACGTGCCTTTCGCCGGCATAGACTGGTATTTTCGGACGCAGGGCCGGTACTCCGGAGTGATTCCCCAGATTACGGTGCTTATGGGGCCGTGCATTGCCGGCGGCGCTTATCTGCCCACCCTGTGCGACCTCTTGCTCATGAGCCGGATTTCGGGAACCCTGTGGCTGGGCGGGCCTCGCCAGACCCAGGCGGCCACGTCGGAAGTCTATGACGAAAACGTGGGCGGCGCCGACTATCACATGCAATATACGGGCACCTGCGACGCAGTGGGAGACGATGACAAGGAAACCCTGCTCATGTGCAGGGACATGCTCCGGTATCTGCCCTCCAACTATCGCCGCAAGCCCCCCAGGTGGGAAAAAACCGACGCCCCGGACCGGGAAACCCCCGAACTGGCGAACATCGTCCCGGACGACTTTTCCCAGACCTATGACATGCACGACGTCATCAAAGCCATCGCGGATGAGGGCGAGTATTTTGAAATCAAGGACGAATACGCCAAAAACCTGATCTGCTGTTTCTGCCGGTTCGACGGCCGATCCGTGGGCCTTGTGGCCAACAATCCCAAATACCCCGGAAGCGCGCTGGATGTGGATGCCTGCGACAAGTACTACCGCTTTCTGCAGCTTTTGGATGCATACAGCATCCCCCTGGTGAATCTGGTGGACACGCCGCCGCTCGTCCCGGGAGAGGATGAGGAGGTGCGCGGAGTGCTCCGGCACATAGGCAAGGTTCTGGACGTATACGCCACGGCGACCATTCCCAAAATCGGGGTGGTGCTCAGGCAATCTTACGCAGACGCCGGCAGCCTGTTTATGAGCGGCCTCAAGGGGATGGGTGCGGACATCACCTACGCCTGGCCCATCGCCCAGTTTGCGGTGGAGGCTTCCACCATGGATTACAAGGAAGTCCTGGGAGATTGCATTGAGGAGGATGTGCGGGAAACTTTCTGGAAATACCCCAGAGAAAAAGTCGACGCCTTTGATGCGGCCATGTCCTGGTCCAACCAGATGGTGGACGAAATCATTCTGCCCAAGGACACGAGGAAAATGATCATCGAAGCCCTGATCATCACCGAGGACAAGGAAGAAACCCTGCCGGAAAGAAGCAAGCGGCATGGGTCAGCGCCGTCCTGATTTGCGCGAAAAAAATTATATTGTGAAATTCCCATAGGAGGCACGCATGGCAAAGAAACAGGTCAAAGCAAAGATGTCCGGGGTTTTTTATCGCAAACCCGCTCCCGAGGAGCCCCCTTATTGCGAGGTAGGGGACGTGGTGAAGAAAAAACAAATTCTGGGGCTCTTGGAAACCATGAAGGTTTTTCAAAAGGTCAAATCCACGGCCGACGGAACCATTGTGGAGATCCTTGCGGAAAACGAACAAACCCTCAAAGACGGGGACGTGATGTTTGTCATTGAAACCTGATCTTCTGTTCAGGAGGAAGGCGAATAATTAGGAAAGGAGGGCGCCATGGTAGGAAAAGTTGAGGTGGTTGTGAACGAGGAAAACAAGAAGGTCTGCCGCATAACCTCTCACCGGAGGACTCTATCCGAAACCGACATTGTCAATTTTGTAAACCTGGTCGGGCTGCACGAGCCCCCTTTTATCGATATGGAGTTTGTCCAGCAAACCCTGCCGGGCCTGCATAATAAACGGTTCGCTCCCGCGCCTTTGCTGATTTCGCTGGGCATGGGCCTGATCGCGACCAGAATCATGGACGTCATCAATACCCTGGCCCAGGAGGAAAACCTGGGCGCCTTCCACGGCATGGTGGGGCTGGAGGCCGTGGTGAAATATCCGGCCTTTCCCGGCGACACCCTGCAGGTGGAGGTGGAGGCCTATGTGGACCGCGTGACGTCAAAGGGCAAATATTTGGTGAACCTGAAGCATGTTGTAAAAAATCAGGACGGCATTCCGGTTACCATCTTCACCGAAAAAGTCATGTTCGAGCCAAAGAAAGATTAAGGCTGGTTCAATAAATCAATCCAATAAGGAGTGCAGCATGAAGGCAATTTGCGAGGACCTGGCCGCCGAAGGCCAGGCATTGGACGACATTGTTGCAAATATCAGCGATGAAGAATGGGACATTGTAACGCCATTCGACGGTTGGACCGTCAAGGCGGAAATCGCCCACATTGCTTTTTTCGACTATATCGCCCGGTTGTCCGCTTCGGACAAGGAATCTTTCGACATGGAAATGACCAAGATGATCGAAAATTTCGACCGGCTTTTTGAAGTCACCCTGGAGCCCGGCATGAACCGGAGCAACCAGGAGCTTCTTTCGTGGTGGAGGGCGGAACGCAAGGCCATGATCGACGCCTATCTGGCATGCGATCCCAAGCAGCGCCTTCCCTGGCACATCCCCATGAGCGCCCGCTCCTCCGCTACGGCGCGGCTTATGGAAACCTGGGCCCACGGCCAGGACGTGGTGGACGCTCTGGGCGTCAAGCGGGAGGCCACGGACCGCTTAAAGCATATCGCACATCTTGGGGTAGCCACCTTTGGCTGGAGCTTCAAGGTTCGGGACCTGACGCTTCCTGACGCCCCAGTGCGGGTGGAATTGACAGGGCCTTCGGGCGACTTGTGGACCTGGGGCGATAAGACGGCCGCGGACAAAATTGTGGGCGACGCCGAGGATTTTTGTCTGGTGGTCATCCAGCGCCGGCATTTTAAGGATACCAAGCTGGAAGTGATTGGAGACACGGCGGAAAAATGGATGTCCGTGGCTCAGGTATTCGCCGGTCCTCCGGCGGAAGGCCCCAAGCCGGGCTCTTTTCCCAAGTCCTGAAAATCTGACTGAAAGCGCCAGCCTTCAAATAAACCTTATTAACCCAATTTCTGGGAGTGAAGTATATTCCAGATATTTAGGAAATTGTGACAGGCATAGAGGAATTAGACGTCAACGCCGACTCTCAAAAAGCTCCCTCCCCCTTGACGGGGGAGGGTTGGGGTGGGGGTGACATTACTTGGCATTCCAGAGTCCCCCCCATCCTGTCCTTCCCCCGCCAGGGGGGAAGGGACCATGAATATAGGGCTCTGGCATATAGGCAGATCTTAGGTCCAGACGTAATTACTTGATTTCAAGGCATTACTTCCAACTCCAAGAGTTGAAGTATTAACCGTACTGCTTATTCCATCAACGAAAATAGAGGGAGAAACCATGACAACGCAAAATATCAAGACGGCAGACCAGATGTATTTCACTAAAGAACATGACCTGGTTCGAAAATCGGTTCGGGATTTTGTGAAAAAGGAAATCGCCCCCAACCTGGACGAATGGGAGGAAACCGGAGAAACCCCATTGCACGCGTTGTTCAAAAAAATGGGTGACCTGGGATTCCTGGGCATCCGGTACGATCCCAAATACGGCGGTCAGGGCCTGGATTATTGGTACGAACTGGTATTTCTGGAGGAGCTGGCCCACATACAGGGCCTTGGCCTGCCCGTGGCCATTGCGGTGCAAACCCACATGGCCACGCCCGCCATCTATGAATTCGGAAGCGAATACTTGAAGGAGACCTATCTGGTTCCGGCCATAGCGGGCGACATGGTGACCTCCATCGCCGTCACGGAGCCGGGCGCCGGGTCCGACGTGAGCGCCCTGGCCACCACCGCCAAAAAGGACGGGGACCATTACGTCATCAACGGGTCCAAAACCTACATCACCAACGGAACCCAGGCGGACTATCTCACGCTGCTCGCCCGCACAAGCGACGATCCCGGATACCATTCCTTTAGCCTGTTCGTGGTTCCCACCAACCTGCCGGGCTTTCAGGTCAGCAAGAAGCTCGACAAACTGGGGATGCGAAGCAGCGACACGGCCGAGCTTTTTTTCGACGACGTGCGCATCCCCAAGGAAAACCTCATAGGCCGGGAAGGCGAGGGCTTCATCTACCAGATGCAGCAATTCCAGCACGAACGTTTTTCCGCCATCCCCGGAGGCTACATTGTGGCCAAGGATATCATCGACCTGACGCTCGACTATATCAAAGGGCGCGTTGTGTTCGGCAAGCCGTTAATCAAACGGGAGCTTTTGCAGCATCGCCTGGCCCAGTGGCTGACCGAGATCGAGTGCCTGAAATCCCTCACCTATCACATCGTCCAAATGAAAATGGCGGGCCTGGAATGCACCCGGGAGATTTCCATGGGCAAGTTGAAAGCCGCCAAGGTTTTGCAGGGAGTCGCAGCGGACTGCATCCAGATGTTCGGCGGCATGGGTTTTATGAACGAAGCTCTGATTACGCGGTTTTATCGGGACGCCCGCATTATTTCCGTCGGCGGCGGGGCTGACGAGGTCATGTGCCAGGTGATCGCCCGGCTCGAAGGCTTCTAAAAAGGCCGGAAAGCAGGATTCAACCCGGGCGCCCATGATTTTGCAGATCAAAAAAGGAGCAAGCATGGAATTTCAATTCACGGAAAAAGAATTGGCTTTCAGAGCTGAACTGGAAGCATTCATCAAAAGCGCCCTCCCCCCGGACTGGCAGGAACGAGCCAGAAGCTGGCCCGGCGGATACGGCGCCATGGAATATGATTCCGAACAGGATCGGCAAGACGCGGAAATCTTCAAGCAAAAAATGGTGGATGAAGGCTGGTTTACGGTCTCCTGGCCCAAGGAATACGGAGGCCGGGGCCTCTCCAACATGGAGCAGGCCATCTATTTTGAACGCACCAGCTACTACCGCGCCCCCAGCTTGAACATTGCCACGGCCATCATGGGGCCCACTATCCTGCAGATAGGCACGGAGGAAAACAAGGAAGACTGGGTCCCTGGAATCGCCAGGGGCGAAATTGAAATGTGGCTGGGATACAGCGAGCCTGACGCAGGGTCCGACCTGGCTTCCATCCGGACCACGGCCGTCCGTGAAGGGGACGAATACGTTCTCAACGGCCAGAAAATCTGGAGCAGCCTGGCCCACGCCTCCAATTACGGCTGGGTCATCGCGCGCACCGACCCGGACGGGCATCGCCACCGGAGCGTGAGCATCCTGGTGGTGGACAACAATACCCCCGGGGTCGCCATTCGCCCTCTCATTAACATTATAGGCGTGCACTCGTTCAACGAAGTGTTTTTTGACAATGTGCGCGTTCCCGCCCGAAACCTCATAGGGCAGGAAAACATGGGCTTTTACTACCTCATGACCGCCCTGGATTTCGAAAGGCTCATCGTGAATATCGGCGCCTTCAAACACGGCCTGGAAATGCTTTGCGACTACGTAAAGCAGACGGAACGGGGCGGCAAGCCTCTCGGCAAAGATCCCCACGTGCGGAGAAAGCTGGCCGAAATCGCCGCAAGGGTGGAGATTGCCTATCTTTTCTATTGGAGAACCGCCACCCTGCTGGACCGGGGGAAGATTCCCAGCGTGGAGTCCTCGGCCCTCAAGCTGGTCACCACCGAGTTGAGCCGAATGCTGGCCAACGCCAGCATGGAAATCCTCGGCCCATACAGTCTGTTGATGGACCCCACCCAGGGCGCGCCCATGAACGGCATGGCGCCCAGGGGATACCTGGACTGCATCTCCGCCACCATCGGCGCCGGAACCTCGGAGATCCAACGCAATATCATCGCCACGCGGGGGCTGGGGCTGCCGTCCAAGTAAGGGCTTGATAAACAGGAAATCCTTCCCATGGGAAAAGCGATAAAAGGAGCGTATCAATGGATTTGGATTTGACCAAGGAACAAGGCTTTATCAAGTCGTCGGCCCGGGAGTTTTTAAAAAAGGAATGCCCGGTCTCCACGGTGCGGGAAATGCGCGACGACCCGGAGGGCTTCTCCCGGGACGTCTGGAAAAAAATGGCGGTCCTGGGCTGGCAGGGAATCATGATTCCCGAGGAATACGATGGCATGGGAGGCGATTTCCTGGACCTCGCCCTCATCCTGGAAGCCATGGGCGAAGTCTGCTGCAACGGGCCTTTTTTCTCCACCGTGGCGCTTGGCGCTACGGCTATTATAAATTTGGGAACCGAAGAGCAAAAAAAGGAGCTGCTCCCCCAAATTTCCAAAGGGAATCTCATTTTGTCCCTGGCGGTCGCCGAACCGCAGCAGTGGTACGGGCTGGACGATATTCAAACCACGCTTACGGACACCGGCCAGGATTTGGTTCTCAACGGCGCCAAACTTTTTGTGGAGAACGCCCATATCTCCGACTACATCCTCTGCGTTGCACAAGGGCCGGGCAAGGGTTTAAGCGTGGTGATGGTGGATCCCCGCAGCCCCGGCGTCCAGAGCTCCCCCCTGAGCACCTTTGCTTACGAAAAACAATGCAATGCAACGTTTAAGAATGTGCTTATCCCGCGCGCTAACATCCTGGGAACGATGGGGGAAATGCGGGAAGACCTGGAAGGCCTCCTGGAGTTCGCGGCATTGGCGAAATGCCTCGAAACAGTGGGCGTCCTCCAGGCGGCCTTCGAGCAAAGCGTGGAATACGCCAAATCCCGCAAGCAGTTCGGCCGGGCCATAGGCAGCTTCCAGGCCATCCAGCACCACTGCGCCAACATGGTCGTGGATGTGGACGGCGCCCGCTTCATTTCCTATCAGGCGGCATGGCGAGTGGCCAGGGGGCTTCCCGCTTCCGCGGAAATCTCCATGGCAAAGGCCTGGACCGGAGAAGCGGCCAAAAGGGTGACCGCCCTGAGCCATCAGATTCATGGGGCGATTTCCTTTTGCGACGAATTCGACCTGCATTTTTATTATCGAAAAGCCAAGGCCTGCGAAGCCGCTTTCGGCGACGTGCAGTATCATCTGGACAAAACGGCTGACCGGTTAGGGCTCGTGTAGATCAACATAAAGGGCGGAGCGACGGGACATGAAAATAGAAAACAACCTGACCGGAATGCTGGGCGTCCTGCTTCCCTGGATGCGGGCGTGGTTGACTCCCTGCCCAGCGTCAGGGAGTTCATAGACGGCATCATGACCCAGGCCGAAGAAATCATACAGCGTTTGCAGCAGTGGAATATGGTGCAGGATTGACCCAAGACGGTCTGCCGCCCAAACTTGCCCATAAAAAATAAAAGGGGTTAGCCCTGTTTGAGCTAACCCCTTGTTATTTTTTGGCGCCCGCATCCGGGACGGCGTCACGAGGATGACGAAGACTGGCGGCTATTGCAGCCAAAAGGGCTTGGAATAGCCCTCGGAATTTTCGTTACTCCGAAAGATCGTCATCCCGGCAAGGGACGGTCTGGTTTGGGAGATCGTACCGCAACCCGGGACCCAGCGCCCTCAAGGCGCTGGATTTCAAAGAGGGAATTTACCCATTATTTCAGAATGATATAAAGTTAATCAATTAGTAAGGGACGTCCCATAGAATCTCAGGGCATCACTTCCGCCTGTTTGACCCAGCGATTTTCGGGAGACAGCTTGCCGCCGAAAGGCAGGATGAATTCTTCAAAGGTCATTTGTTTTGCATCGCGGATGTACATGAAAGCTCCTGACAAGGTGCAAGGTTCTTGGGCCCAAAAGCCCATTTTTCGTGCATCAATGCCAGCATAATTAGCATATTTAAAGATAAAATTCAATAAGTTATTTGTTTTTTAGTAAACCCTATTTATTATTTCAAACAGATAAAAAGTTACTCACTTAGTAAGGGACGTCCCCTAAACTTTCACGTCCCCTAAAAATTCCTGTAGGTATCCCTTCCTTCTCTATCTCATACGATATCTGCTCTATCAACTCTTCCCCTCCTATAAACTGAAAAACAGCGTGGATGTCTTCATCTTCCCAGGCGCGGGCTACCATGGCATTCCTTCTCCTATCTAAAAAGTCAAAAAGCTCCTTTTCTGTTAAGCCGAGTAAATAATCGACTGCATCTTCAAAAAGGCGTTTGGGGGTGAAGAAATCGTCCGTGGGCAGCACTAACATGACTTTTCTGCCCCTTCTCATACAATCGTAGTGATAGCTATTAAATGGCAAGGATAACTCACAAACCGTGCAGGGCACATTCTTAACAAGTTCATTTGGTGCATATACGCTTTTACATCCAGGAGGAGGAGTGTGTTGTGAATCCAGCAGCTTTTTTTTCTGCATTCGGTTACCTTTGAACTCCCCTCCCCAAGTTTTCCACCTTAAAATGCTTTTATAAAGATAGGCAATGTTCTCCAAGAATACTGCCAAAAATTCAGTCAATAGGGACTTATTTTCAGCAACAATTGTAAGTGTTAAAAAACCCGTTTTCAAATAGGGGTCTTTATTTTCCCAAAGATAAATGCCTCTTTCTTTGACATATTTGATGCCGTTCATTTATTATTCCTATTTGGTAAAATAAGTGTGGGTATCAGCGCCTCCGACCAAAGGAAGGGTGTAATTCTTGGGGACGTCCCTTAATAAAATACTAACTTGAATTTGAAGAATACTCGCCAGAGACTTAACCATCCAATATATATTTGTTTTTCATGGCTATTCTCCGGCCGCGATTCACGGCATGGGTTACCCCTCCACTGGACATACCCAACTCGCGGGCAAGTTCTGGCTGGGACACCCCCAACTTTTTCGCCGCCCAATAGCAATAAAGACTTCGGGCGTCAGCCAGGGGCCGCTGCCGCGATTTGGCGAGAACCCACTCCGGCGCGACGCCAAAAAGGGCCGAGGCCTTTTCCAACGCCGTTTTCTTGTCGATGCCTTTGACAGCCAAAAGGTATTTGCCGGAAAGATTTTCCTTGGCCTGGTTCAGGATCGACTGCACAAAATCCCCATCCCCCAAAATCCGCTGATCGCTTTTCTGCCTGGACTCCTTGGACGGAAAGACGGCTTTCACAGCGTCCCATCCTCCCAGGCTCCGAACCAGGCCGCCCCCTGTCAGATCCTCTCGCCTGCCCATGGTCAGCCCGGCCTTCACAAAATCGTTGTAACGCTTGCGGGAGGCGCGCAAGGAGCCTCCAAAAGACGCCAAAACAAACTCCGCATCTTGCCAGGGGCATGGGCTTTTTCCCAGGAGGACCCTATGACCGCAATACCGGTGGGCTGCAAGGCCCTTGAGGTCGGAAACCGCTCCCGCTCTCAGGGGATTCAGATGAATGTATCGGACCAGTTCCTTGAAATAGGCGTTTTCCTGGCAAAGCACGGACTTTAACCGATTTTGAAACAAGGGGCCATGACGGAAATGCCTGCGATTGAAATATCCGGCGTATCCGGTCATAAGGCGGCGCATGACATGGGAGATTCCAGCGGGCGGGCTGCGGAACAGAAAATGGGCGTGATTGTCCATGAAAACCCAGGCGTAGCATGCGGTCTGGGTTTCGGGCAGCACAGATGCGAGGCGATCAACCAGGGCGTCCCGGTCCTGGTCGTCGGCGAAGATCGGCTTGCGCTCGATGCCCCGGACCATCACATGATGCAATAATCCAGGCGCGTCTAATCGGGATTTGCGAGGCATGATGCTCAAACCTACCTCACTATGCTTTGGTTGTCAAGTTACTAGCTTATTAAGGGACGTCCCCAAAAACCCCGTCCCCAAAAACCCCAAAAACCACAGGGGGGGCATGTCCGGCAAGACCATATTGGGGCCTTACTGGCCGACACAAAATCCATGCACTCCTTTCTGGTTTGGCTGGCTAAAAGGAGGCGAAAAGCGGAATATGGGAGAATGTTATAGTGAGTCGCAAACATTGAGCCAAAAGCTGTTCCCCCCTGCAATCCTTTCCTGTTTCCTTCTTTTCTTCAAGTGTGATAAGCAAAACCATGCATTCAAAAGAGGGGGACTCTTATTGTTGAATAATCGCATTAAAAATAACCTGCAAATAAAAGTGATTGCACTTTTTTTGCCGCTATCCCTCATCCCGATGGTGGCGGTGGGAGTTTTTTCCCTAAAAACAGCAGAAGAAATCGTCGTCAGCATGGTCAACATCCAAATGAACAATGTGGCCGATGACAAGGTAAACTTGCTTGAACGTTGGCTTACGGAACGCAGAGCCGATCTTTTAGTGATAGCGGATTCTTCCTTCCTCGGATCAATGGATCCTGATATAATTGGACCTTATCTAAATAGCGTTTGTTCCAATTACAAAGTTTACAGGGAGGTTTTCGTAATATCTTCCGAAGGGGAGATTGTTTTTCGAAATACAGGTGTGCAATCGGGCGAGGAATGGAGGGATGGCCTTGAGTACCCCATAGACAGTTACTTCATGTCAGAAATTACTTTCAGGCCTGGAGATAAGGAGTCCGCTTTTCGTATTGCCGCCCCTATTCTTGACGAAAAAGGCCATGCACGGGGGACCGTTTTCGCCACAGTGGGGACGAGCTCTATCCTGAACATCATCCTGAAAGTAAGTCTTGGCGAAACAGGGGAATGCTACTTGGTGGACAAAAATGGGGCCTTTTTGGCGCACAACGACCCCCGTAGGATTTTGACGGAAAATATTTCCCATTCTGGAAGTTTTACAAACATATTCGTCTCGCAAGACAGAGAGACGGCCTACTTGGACTATCGCGGCATTGAGGTGTTAGGAACCTCTCGGAAAGTGCCGGGGACCGATTGGTACCTTGTTGTCGAGCAGGACCGGGACGAGGCTTTTCAAAGCGCCCAAATATTGAAACGCCACTTCTTTTTAATAGCGGCGTTTTCTTTGTGCTATGCGGTGGTATTGGCTTGGGCTATTTCCCGTTACCTGATCAGCCCTATAAAAGATTTGAGCAGGTCCGCAAACATTCTCGCCGACGGAGAATTTGACAAGGCTGCAGTCCGGACCGACCGAAAGGATGAGATCGGTTTACTCTATCAAGCATTTAACCACATGGCGTTACAGCTTAAGGAGAGACAGGACTCCCTTGCAAAGGAAGTGGACTTGAAAGAATCGGAGTTGCATGAAACGGATATCATGTTGCAACAATCGAGGCTGGCAGCGGCCAGGTCTGAAAAATTTGCAGCGCTGGGGCGTCTGGGCGCGGGGGTGACTCATGAGATAAGAACCCCCCTTACATCAATCAAACTTTTTCTGGAATCAGTTCAGAGCGAGATAGAGATATCGCCCGATTATAAAGAGGATTTTATGATCGCGATGATGCAAGTAACGAGAATAGAAAACACCATCAACCGTTTTCTCGACTTTGCGAAGCCTCAAAAATTGGTATTTTCATCCATGGATATACAGCAGGTAGTAGAAGACGTTCTTTCCGTTGTCAGGCCTATGGCCAATAAACAAGAATGCATTGTGTATAAAAAAATTGGCGCGAATTTACCCAAAATACAGGGAGACAAAAAAATTTTAGAAGAAGCCCTTATCAACCTGCTGATCAATTCACTGGAGGCTATGGAACTCCAGGGCCGAATTGACGTGTCTGCCAAAATGGGTTCTTTTCAAATAGATGGAAAGGACGTATCGTGCGTCAGGGTGGACATATCAGACACAGGGTCTGGTATTTCAGAAGAAAACATCCCCAACGTCTTTGATCCTTTCTTTACAACAAAAGCGTCTGGATCCGGGCTCGGACTGTCGATGGCTCACAGCGCTATACAGCGCCATGGGGGAGGGCTGCGTGTGGAAAGCACTGTTGGCAAAGGAACGATTTTTTCCATTTTTCTTCCAACAGAGCAGCACTGAGGATTTTAGAAACATTATGGAAAAGATACTGATCATTGATGATGATGAGGGACTAACCCACTTTCTTAACCGTTTTTTTTCAAGAAAGGGTTATAAGGTCCAAGTATGCACGGACAGCCTGTCCGCCCTGGATCTGATCGCCCGGGAACCTTTTGACCTGATCCTTCTGGATTACAAAGTCCCGGGGCTCAACGGGCTTGATACGCTCAAAAGGATTAAAAAATCACAGGTTAAAACGCCTGTTATCATCATGACGGCCTACGGGACAACGGAAACAGCCATCGAGGCCATGAAGATAGGGGCCTATGAGTACCTTCCCAAACCTTTCGACAGAAAGGACTTGAGCAAAATCAGCTATGATGCCCTCGTTATCAATCGGCAGATGAAGGAGGTCGTCCGTTTTCCACAGTCGGGGGGAGAACCGTCCCCCACTGCGGCAAGAGGGGCATTGAGCATTATCGGCAGCAGCAAAAAGATGCAGAATGTCTATAAGCTGATCGGACAAGTGGCTGAAAAAAACGTTTCTGTTCTGATAGGAGGAGAAAGCGGCACGGGAAAAGAGTTGGTTGCAAGAGCGATTTATCACCACAGCGTTCGCAAAGACCGCCCCTTTATGGCCATCAACTGTGCAGCCATACCGGACTCTCTTTTTGAAAGCGAATTGTTCGGCTACGAGCGCGGGGCCTTTACGGGAGCGGATCGTGTATATATTGGGAAAATTGAACGGTGCGATGGCGGAACCTTGTTTCTGGATGAAGTTGGAGACATGTCCCCATCCGCGCAGGCAAAAATTCTGAGGGTGCTTCAGGAGGAGGCCTTTGAGAGGCTCGGGAGTGCCGAAACGATAAGGGTTAATGTCCGAATCATAGCGGCAACCAATAAAAACTTGGAAGAGGAAGTGAAAAATGGCCGGTTCAGGGAGGATCTCTATTGGAGGTTAAAAATTATTTCCATTGACATGCCTGAACTCAGGGAACGTGCTGAAGACATACCGGAATTGGTAAAATATTTTGTCAGCCGATTCAGCAAGGAGTATTCTAAGCCGGTCCAGCATGTTTCGGACGGAGTAATGGAAAGACTTCAAGCCTATTCCTGGCCTGGAAACGTCAGAGAACTTGAAAACTGTATCCGCCGCGCCGTTCTCCTTTGCTCCGGAGAAATCATTGTGGAGGAAAATCTCATAGCGATGGAGCGGGAGTCGGAGAATTGCGTTCAGGGCCAGGGCAAGGAGCACCTACCGGAGAATTTAATACAGAAACTGGACGAGCTCATCACCGGAATCATGAAGATTGCAAACCAAGATGCGCACGCCAAAGTCATGGATACGGTGGAAGAGGCGCTGATAAAAAAAACCTTAGAGAATTGCGGCAACAACCAAGTTCAGGCCGCTAAAATGCTTGGAATCAGTCGGAACACCCTGCGAAGCCGAATTAAAAAGCTCAATGAAAAGAGCTATGATTAATCGAAATCCCGACCCGCCTCACTTTGCGTCGCGTAATATGCTATCTTTTCTTTTTGTGCTGGCAGGTTAAGTTTGCATCCAAGTTGGTAATGAAAAGCCAAGGAGCTTTTGGGCCGTATGGAAACAACCCAAAGATCACCGGAAGAAATTAGCAGCGGCTTTCCGGCGCTTGATGAAATCATAGACCGGCTTCGGATAGGCGATAACGTAGTCTGGCGGGTGGACAGCCTGGAGAATTACTCTATTCTTGCACGGGCTTTTGCAGACTTGGCTCTGGATCACCACCGCAAACTGGTATACATACGGTTCGCCGCGCATCCCTTGATCATGAAGCCTCGGGAAGGTCTGCTCACCCTGGAAGTAGACCCAGGCCTTGGTTTCGACAGTTTCTGCACCCAGGTGAGCAACATCATTGACGAGCACGGCCCCCATACCTTTTACGTGTTTGACAATCTATCGGCCCTAGTGGAAGACTGGGCCACGGACGAACTGCTGGCCAATTTTTTTCAGGTGACGTGCCCGTATCTGCGGGAAATGAAAACCATAGCATATTTTGCTTTAACGCGAGGCCAGCACTCCCACGTTGCACTATCCAAGATACGAAGCACCACGCAGGTGCTGATGGATGTGTACTACGTGCAAGGACATCTCTACATTCAGGCTCTCAAGGTATTGGACCGATATTCTCCTCAAATGTTTATCCCCCACAAGTTCCATGGCACGTCCTTAACCCCCCTTTCCCAAAGCAGCGAGGCGTCCGTGGTCCTGGCGCACGCCAGCAGGCAGCCATTGCGGCGCAAAGCAGATTCCTTCGTGCCTTGGGATGAGGTTTATAGGAAACTTGCCCAGTTTGAGGAATCCGAGATCACCGCCCCGGAGCGGATTCAAGAGAGGGACGCCCTGAAAATGGAGTTTGCCCGGATGATTATCGGAAGTCATCCCCAGTTTAATCGGCTCGCTGACGATTACCTCACCTTACAAGATCTGTTTGACATCCGATATCGGATGATCGGCTCCGGCCGAATCGGTGGAAAAGCCTCCGGAATGCTGGTGGCGCGCCGGATTCTCCTGGATGCGCCAGGGGAAGTTAATTTCGGAAAGGTGCTTGAGCAGCATGACTCTTTCTATATAGGCTCGGACGTATTTTTCAGTTTCTTGGTTAATAATGGTCTGTTCCGGCTTAGAATGCGCCTCACACGCAGTTCCCAGATAACACAAGAGGAATTTGAGGAGGTCGAGCGTCGATTTCTGGTTGGAAAATTCCCGCCTGAAATCATGGAGCAATTCCAGGACATGTTGGAATATTTCGGACAGGCTCCGATTATCGTGCGATCAAGCAGTCTGCTTGAAGATGGGTTCGGCAATGCTTTTGCTGGTAAATACCGAAGCGAGTTCTGCGTCAATCAAGACACTCCGGAACAACGCATGGATGATTTTCTGCGGGCGGTGAAGCTGGTTTATGCCAGCGCGGTGAACCCGGACGCCCTGGCCTATCGGAGGCAGAGGGGACTTGGGGAGTCGGATGAACAGATGGCCATCCTGGTCCAGCGAGTCTCGGGCTTCAACTACAAAAAATTTTTTTTCCCGCAAATGGCCGGCGTGGCTTTTTCTCACAATCTCTACCGATGGACCGACCGGATTGATCCCTTGCAGGGCATGGTTCGCCTTGTCTTCGGGCTGGGCACCCGCGCTGTGGACCGGGTTGGAGGCGACTACCCGCGTATAATAGCTCTTAGCCACCCGGAACTGCGCCAGGAGGTTGGGGCCAAAATTTCAGCCTATTCACAGCGCCGTGTGGACGTTCTTGATCTTTCCCAAAATAAGTTTCACACACAAAGATTTAACGACTTAGTCGCAGGAGGGGATTATCCTGGCTTGCATCTTTTCGTTTCCATGGTCGAGCATGGATATGTGCGGGATCCCGCCAGCGCCTTGCTCAAAGACCTTAAAAATTCGGTGCTGACGTTTAACCTCCTTATCAGACAAACGAATTTTATCCAGGTAATGCGGGAAATGACCGCCAAGTTGGAGAAGGCCTATGGGTATCCGGTTGATACGGAATTAACCGCTTCCATTGGCGCGGACAACGAGGTTCGAATCAATCTTTTGCAGTGCCGCCCCATGAGACTGCCGGGAGCCAAAGTTCCAGAAGATGCTATGCCCCCCGAGGATTTGCGAACACAAAGCGTTCTTTTTCGCACCACGCGCATGATTCCCGGAGGGGTGGCGGACAAAATCCGCTACATCCTATATATTGATCCCAAGGCTTATGCGAACAGGGCCTCACTGGAGGTGAAAAAATCCCTGGGACGCGTGGTGGGCGACCTGAACCGGCACGCTGCCTTTGCGAAACACAGGTTCATCATAGCTGGTCCTGGCCGATGGGGCAGTTCCAACATCAATCTAGGCGTTAACACCTCCTACGCTGACATAAACAATACCTCGGCCCTGGTGGAAATCGCTTTGGAAACGGCTGGACATACTCCGGAGCTTTCCTATGGCACCCATTTTTTCCTGGATCTTGTGGAATCACAAATAATCTACCTCCCAGTCTACCCGGACAATCCCGCAACGCAATACAATTTCACTTTTTTTAATTCTTCCCCAAATATCCTGTGTGAAATTCTCCCCCAAGCATCACAATATGCGGAGTTTATCAAGGTCATAGACGTGCACCGAGCAACCGGCGGAAAATACGCCAAAATAGTAGCCGATTCGAAAAATCAAAAAGCGGTGTGTTTTCTTGATGAAGGGAAATAGGCCTCCCGGCTCCGTCCTCCAGTAGGATGAGTTCAAAAGACAACCAGCGCTGTTCAAGTATTGCACAATTATTTTGCCTTTACGCCTTCCCTTCCTTGCAGAGAGCACTATCTAACTATTACCTTAATATAATAAATACAATCCATTATAAGATATTGCCGCTCCGTCGCCGGAGTTGGTACGCCCCTTGCTCCAATAAGGGCCGGTTATGCTGGAAAGGATTTGGAACAATGTATCAACCTCAACCTAAAAAAGGAGGCAACCGGATGTCGAGCCAAAACCCTTTTGAAATTGCACGAAAACAAATTGCTGACTGTGCGGAAATTCTTGGGCTGGAACCCCATGTGCATGATCTTCTCCGCAACCCCATGTTTGAAGCCCACGTATCCATGCCGGTGCGTATGGATGATGGCTCCATAAAGGTGTTCCAGGGTTTCAGGGTGCAGTACAATAATTCAAGGGGGCCAACAAAAGGGGGGCTTCGCTTTCATCCCGACGAAACCATTGATACCGTGCGCGCCCTTGCGGCGTGGATGACCTGGAAATGCGCACTCCTGGACCTCCCTCTCGGCGGTGGAAAAGGTGGGGTGGTGTGCAATGCAAAAGAAATGTCTCAATCCGAGCTGGAACGCTTAAGCCGCGCCTACGTCAGGGCGATCTACCAGATAATCGGGCCGGAAAAAGATATCCCTGCGCCCGATGTTTATACAACACCGGCGGTAATGGCCTGGATGATGGATGAGTACTCCACGATCATCGGCCGGAACCAATTCGGCGTCATAACCGGCAAACCGATTAACCTGGGGGGATCCTTGGGAAGGGGAGATGCAACTGCCCGAGGAGGAATGTATACCATTCGCGAGGCAGCGAGGGAGTTAGGCCTGGATCTTAAAGGGGCTACCGTTGCCGTGCAGGGCTTCGGAAACGCAGGAAATTTTGCGGCAAGCCTGGCCCGGGATCTTTTTGGCTGTAAAATTGTCGCCGTCAGCGACAGCAAGGGCGCTGTGTATTGCAAGGATGGCATCGATCAGGAAGGGGTATGCACCTTCAAAGAAGACACATCCTCAGTCGTCGATTGCCCAAATACGGAAAACATTTCCAACGACGATTTGTTGGAACTGGATGTGGACATTCTGATCCCTTCGGCGCTGGAAAACGCCATCACCGAGAAAAACGCCCCGAATGTCAAGGCAAAAATCGTTGCCGAACTGGCTAACGGCCCCACGACTCCGGAAGCGGATGAAATCCTGTATGAAAAAGGGGTCCACGTAATACCGGATTTTCTGTGCAACGCGGGCGGGGTTACGGTTTCCTATTTCGAAATGGTGCAAAACGCCTACATGTACAATTGGGGTGAGGAAACTGTTCGCCATCGTTTGGATGACAAAATGACGGTGGCGTATAAATCCGTATTGGATACCTCCAAAAAATTCGCCATCAATATGCGCAAGGCAGCCTATGTAGTCGCTGTTGAGCGCGTAGTTGAAGCCATGAAACTTCGTGGTTGGATTTGATGCATTGTTGCGAGAAAATCGTAAATAAAGCGCTGAGCCTATAGAAAATAACGCAATAGGGGCTGCCAGAATTACAAAATTGATTCTGGCAGCTACTATGCACGAATGTGTTGGAAAAGGAGGTTGGCCATGAATTATTATTTTCAAGATGGGCATTATGCGGCTGAAACAACAAATGGGCTGGATATCGATTCTGTGCTTATGATGGAGCGGATGGATGAAGTTGAAAATATGTCCGCAAGAGAGAATCCGATTTATGATCAGATTAGTTCTTTCAGCGTTGCGCTGTATGTTTTAGGCTGTTGTGAGGCGGACGACTTTTTATCGATGCAGGATATTGACGAGTGTTATGCCGCGGAGCTTTTAAAAATCAATTTTGTCGAAATTAATAAGACGGATATCACGCCTGGGTATAAAATTTCCAATAATAGGGAAAAATACCTAATGGTATTGGGAGACCCCGTTTTTCCGAAACATTTCGCCATTATTGTTAATATGGAAAAGGAACGACCTTTTTTCTCAAAACTAAGATACTTTGGGAGCGGCTACGATACTCTTGAAGAACTGATTCATGAATATCTGGATGAAGGAGTGACGGGCTATGAAGACGTTCATTATTTCAGACTAATTTGATGACTCCCTCAAAGCCATGTTAACATCAATAGATATGGAAAAAGTCAATCCTGGGACAAGTGATTACTTCAGCAAAACCTTGGACGAGATAAGCCGCAATATTGCAGCCGACTTTTTTCTTGATGACATTTTGAAACTCATTGCTTTTGCCGCGGTTAAAGTCACTGGTGTCGACATTTGTTCCTTGTGGCTTTTTCACGAACCAAGTGATAGGGTCTTGCGGCTTGCGGCGACCCAATCTATTGATCGAACCTGTATTAAGAAACCAACCCTGTCCATAAATGAAGGGGTTGTGGGGCATGTGGCTGCGACCAAGGACCTCATGGCAATTAGAAAACTATTGGAGGAACCTCGGTTCAAGGAGAGAGAGATGGCGGTAAGGCTTTCTCTTATGTCCATGCTCAGCATACCGATGCTGACCGGACAAAATGAAGTTGTGGGGGTGGTGAATTGCTATACCCGTGAAGAGCGTGACTTCACGGAGGCCGACATATCCTTATTAAAAGGTGTAGCTTGTCAGGCGACAAGCGCCTTTACAAAAGCGGAGCACATGGTTCGTGCTCGTCTCATAAAAGAGGAGTTGAAAACCCGAAAAATAATTGAACAGGCGAAAAACATTATCATGAAAAAAAAGGGGCTTTCCCGCGACAAGGCTTTCCACTGGATTCAGGAAAAAAGCCTGGAGACATGCAATAGCATGCGGAAAACTGCCGAGGCCATCCTCATCGCGGAAATCCTGCAATGTGAAGTGAAGTAACCTGAAGTAGCTACGACTTAATCTGACAATGCCGTGGACAATACCCTCCCCTTGGCGACCTCTTGGGAAGATTACCTATCGCTCCTGCCAACCCCCGATTTTAACCTCACCAACGATTGATTCTTACCTCTGCCGGGTGGTTCATTGGACGCTTACTATTATTTAGTATTCCTGTGCGCCCCCCATCCTGTCCATCCTCCGCCAGGGGCGGAAGGGACCATGACTCTCGGCTCTGGTATATAGACAGGTCCTATGTTCCAACGTAATTAATTGATTTCAAAACATTACTTCCAATCCCGAAAGTTTTTGAGTTACAAACTAATTCTCTAATTCTGGAGTGACAAATTTTTGAGAACGGACAAGTTTTTGGGGACATCCTGCATAATCCACTAACTACCGAACAAAAGCTCTTTATTAGGACTTCATAGGAAAAAGAGGGGCCAGGCAATAAAAAAACCCGGCCCAAAAGGACCGGGTGTTGTTTTTTGGCTCCCCAGCACGGACTCGAACCGCGGACCCAGTGGTTAACAGCCACTTGCTCTGCCAACTGAGCTACTGGGGAAGAAGGACCGCCTTTCAATTAACACGCGCCTTGAAAGGCTGTCAAAAAGCCTGCAAATCTATACGATCGCGAGCCCGCCCGAAGTGGAGCGTGAGAAGCCTTATACGCCAAGCATCCCGGCCTGTCAACGGAAAATTTGGAATTGTTGGGGAAAAGTTTGGCTGAACCAAAGGCCGGAATCCTCCCTCGAAAAACCGTCAATTCACTTTTTCGCAAAAAGCGTACAACTTATACAGAATAAAAATCAAGAATGATACCAAGTCGCAGTCATTCGAGTAATTTGTTCATTCGCTTTCATGGCCTTTATTCCATACCCAACCGCCATTCCGCAAAGACACTGGGTCCCCGTTTCCGGGAGTGCGTCATGATGATTGCAAAAAACGCAATCATCCCGCCGCCTCCCTTCACGGGGATGACGGAGAACGGAGGCTATAGCAGCCATAGGGCCTTGGATGCTCTTTTACCCTGACAGAAGGGCTTCAAGCGTTCTCTGCACTTTCGCCAACCCAAAAAGTTCGTCATCCCGGCAAGGGACGGTCTGCTTTTGAAGACCGTCCCGCAAGCCGGGACCCAGTGTCCTCTTTGGGTTTTCCCAAGGATATGATTACTTGTTTGAAAGCAATTTGGTATGGAAGCATTTAGGAACGTGAAATCAAATTCTTCCTCCGGGAAGATTTACCAATAAAAAAAAGGGCGCCCGTTTTGGACGCCCTGCTTATCATTCAGTCAGCGAAGTTTTTTCTTTGTCCCCTTAGCCTTCTGGATCACGCCTCCGCGGCGATGAAATGCAAGGGCTGGTCCTTGTCCATGGGCAGCGGAAAATCCCCGTAGCTTTCGGACATGGTCTGGTAAATCCGGATCAACCGAGATCCCAGAATGGCCGCCAAACGCTCGTAGATGATCATGCCCGAGGCCGGATACCGTTCCATGGCCTCGTATAAATCCTCCCGTTTGATGGAAAGCAGCCGGGTGTTGCCCACTGTGGTGGCTGTGGCGGAATACACGTCCCCGCCCGTGAGGCTGGACCATCCTATGAACTCCCCGGGTTTGTCGGCGGTGTACACCAAACGGCCCTCGCTCCCGATGGTCAGTTCGACGGTTCCCTTGATGAGGAAATAGGCCCGTTCGGCAGGATCCCCCTGGGAAAAAATCACGCGGCCGTCCGGCAAATGCTCCTTGCCGGCATTGTACATGACCCTTTCCACAAAATGCTCCTCCAGGTCCCGGAACAATGAAGTTTTGTCTGATTTCATGGCGAATCCTCCTTTCCCAATCCGTTATTGCCAGGCAGGCACAGGTGCGCCTGCGTCCTTTATCCATGGATTGCGATTAAAAGAGGGCTTGGTTTTTCAGGCGAGAGAGCGCAGGAGAAGATTCGGCGGGGCGAGGCCCCGGAATCGGCAATGCGGCGCAGGAGACTGGTTCAGCAGCCCTTTAAGAGCATGACCTCCATTCGTCCGGCAAGGGAGCTTAGCGCCCCCTTTCATGCTTAGAATACAACAAGCGCGGGCTTCCCGGCAATTTTAAACGCACGGGGCCGTTGCATTTTAAGCAAAACCGGTCTGACTGGCCTCCCGGCCATCCTGTCCGACAATTTGAATATACAAGATTCGGGCCAAAACCTATTTATCCGGCATGGTGTACAAGCCCGGCTCGTACGGCGGAGGCAGCATGGCGATGCGGGACTCCAACTCCTCCCATTGGCGATCGGGAAAACTGCGCAGCAACTGGGACAAAGCCTTTTTGTCGCTGACCGCGCAGTTCATGAGCACAAAGGAAAAATCCGCCCAATAAGGCTTGCCGTCCTTTCCTTTTTGCTCAATCCGCTTGGCCGCGGCAGGCAGGCGCAGGCCGGTTTTCAGGCTTTCCCGTTCCTTTTTTGTGGCCGGAAATTCGAGAATGCGGACTGCAGGGCGCTTGCTTTGCCCTTTTTCCAGATCCATGGTCACGGCGGCCATGGGCGGGGATGCGGATATGACGATGGCCGGCAACACCCGGGCGTTGCGAAACCGGGAATATACTGAAATCCAATAAAATACGGTTCCCAGAACGCACAGACCCAGGAGGGCGCCGCCTATCCACTGGGAGACAAGGGTCATGATCAGAACGGCCGGAATAAAGCTGAGCCCGGTCACGGCAGGCCAGACGGGATAGTGCGTCGCCCACACCAGGGGATTGATGTTGACCCGGGGCTTTTTGGACCTCCGGGGCTTGAAGTCCTCGCCGAAACCTTCCTGGTTTTCAGGATTTTTCCCGCCGGGCGGGAGAGGCTTCTCCTCTTTAGGCGGCTCCGGCGGCCGTGGGTAATCTTCCTGTTCCAGGGCAAAGGGGGCCTTTTCCGACTCGGGCGCCTTGGGGTACTCCTCCTGCTCCAAGACAAGCGCTTCCGGCTTGGGCGCAGGCGCCTCCGGCTCCGCAGGCTCTTCTTCTTCATGCAGGGGAATGACCTGTCCGTTGTTCTCGTTTATAATGAATTCCGAACCTTCGGAGAAATCCAGGTAGGGGGACACGCACGGGTTGTGCTCGAGGATGGTTTTAATCTTTACGGTGACGTAATTGTCAAAATTTCCGCTGTATTTGGCGTCTTCATCGCCGTAAAGAAAAACCCAGCCGGAAAGGACGCCGTCTTCAGGCGCGGCCCGGAGAAAATGACGAATTTGAAATCCGTGGGCCACGGCTTTTCGTGAAACCATGCATTGCTTTTGATTATCCATGGAGCTTGTCAAACTTTCCTTGCACGCCGGAGTTTTATCGCCGGCTTATTGCGGTTTTTCATCTGTTTCAAAACGCACCTTAACCCTGTTTTCCAGGCTCTGGGGCAGGATAACGGTCAAGGAATGATTCATTTCCACGTATTTTCCGTGGATGCCTATGGAAATATATATGTGCTGGGCGTTTCCAATCCGCCTGGAGTCCGGATGCACGTCCAGGTCCAGGGAGGGAACGCCGAATCCCTTGGAATCCACAAGAAGGCGGCTGGCCTCCCCGGGCGCATAGCGGGCTTCCACATGCACCGGCTCGAAATCCGTGTGCACCACCAATTCCTGCACATAGGGCCTGATGGTCAAATCCTTCTTGAAGGTCTCAAAAATAGGACGCCGGGTGAAATACGAGGACGACACGCTAAAGGCCAGGATCACGAAAATGGTCGCGAAAACCAGCTTTTTGACGACCGAGGCTTTCCGGTCCGGGTCGGGCTCTTCCTTTTCGGGAATTTTCAGGATGAAAAAATACAGGGCCGCAGCTACGAACAAGTTGATCCCGCCCGACCACGTCACGTCAGTCAAAAAATGAGCGCCCTGAACCACCCTTGTGGCGCCCATCAACACGCCGAAGCCCAGGCTGGCCACGCCCCCGGCAAAGGCCGCGCGGGATTTTTTCCGAAAAAACAGCAAGGGCACGAAAGCAAAGCCCATGGCGGCGTGTCCGCTGGGAAAACTCTGCCCCTTGCCAGGATCGCCGGGATCGAACACGTTGTGGTATTGCCACTCGCCTCCGAACTCCGTGATCTCCACAGGCCTTGGCCTGCCCCAATAGGGCTTGAGCACGCCGTTAATCAGGACTCCGCTGGAAATCACCCCGGTCAAAAAGACCAGCAGCATGTATTTGCGCCATTTGATCAGGCCGGAATAAAAATACCCGCCGAACCACAGGCACAAGCCCCCCACCAGAAAGAGCACGCCGGGCAGCGTCCCCTGGTGGTACATCCACAACCAGGGCTGTTTTTCAGCCAGAAAAAATCCCTGCTCCTGCGAATAAAACAGGGCCGTAACCTTCCGGTCCAGGTCCAGAAAGGACGCGAGGGCCGTAAACAGGATAAGAAAAAGGGCTATGCCCGCCAGGACGAGCAAGCCCTTTTTTCGATAGTCCATTGGTGCGTTTTGTGCGGTCACTTGGCTTCTTCCTGTTCGTTGAATCCGGGACTCTCATAACAACGCGGAAACGGGGCCATGTGCGTTCTTTGTACAAATCAATTATTCAACTTCCGAAAATAAAACAGATTGAAACCGGATGATTTGGCGTCAAGCTCAGATCCGCCTTAAAACGGAAGCCCAGGAGTCTTCGTCCCTTCCCCCCTGGCGGGGGAAGGACAGGATGGGGGGGATTATCGCGAGAAGCATAAAATGTCACCCCCACCCCAACCCTCCCCCGTCAAGGGGGAGGGAGCCCTTTGGGCGGCCGTTTCGCCGCCAAATAGTTTTTCGCCCTCATTGATTTTCCAAATCAACGGGAGAACGTCATCCTCGCAAGTTGAGTTGATCTCATAGGGAGATCCTTTGCGCCGCATTTTGCAGAGTCCCGGCGTTAATGCAACTCCCTGTTCATAGCCATTTTATCGTGAAGCCGCAAGGCCCTTAGGCAAAAGGCCTCCAATTTCGCCTCAATAACCTGTGGAAAAGGCGATCCGTCGCTTTCTATGGCCAAAAACGGCAGGGTTTCCGTGTCTGACAAAATGCGGGTCAGCTTGCCGTTGCCGGAAGTCAGTCTGATTTTCTGCTCCCTGGTCATGGACCGGGCCATAATGGACTCGCTCAATCGGTTGGGCATGCACCCGAAGGGCCCGATTGCGATGGCCCCGCAGGTATGGGAGCCCACTTCGTACAGGGCGCTGCCCACAGTGAGGATGGCCTCCCCCGTAAGGTTTTCCGAAATAAAGGCGCCTCCGCAGTTCATGATGCCTTCCATGTCCACGGTATGGTCGGGAACCAGGCCGCTGGTCGCCAGCCATTCCTTGATGCGCTTCTCGCTATGGGCCAAAAAGCGTTTTTTAATGGATTGGATGACTTTCTGCTTAAAGCCGACCGGCGCCTCCACAAGCCCTTTTTCCACCAAATAGTTGGAGTAGATAATCCATTCAGCGATGGGGGAGCAACGCACGGCTATGCCCCGCTTGGCCAGGTTCTCCGTCAGCTTCCTGCGGGAAAGGGAGTCGCGGCGCACATAGATTTCCCCCACCAGGGAAACCACGGGAACGTCTTCAGCCGCCGTCTTTCTTGGGATGGCCCCAAGCCTTTTGGCCGAAGCCAGGGCTTGCCTTTTGAGCCGGAAGAAGCTCTGCGTCTCCAGGGCCGCCAGGATTTTGGTCCATTCCTCCTCGAAAACCGCCATGGCGTAATCCGTGTCTGTGGCGCAAGCCAAAAGCATGGAGCGCACGTCCTCCATGACGTCGGCCGTCACCAGGGATCTCCAGGCCCAAACCTGGAAATTGCCTCCCATGCCTGCATACGCGTTTTCCGCGGTCAGGGAGAACAAGGCCACGTCTGGGATTCCCCGCTTTTTAATCAGGTCCTCCATAAAAATATGGTACTGGCCGAACCGGCACGGCCCCGAGGCCGTGGGCATGAAATAAATGAGGATTTCGTCCTCGCGCTTCTCCCTTTCCAGGTAGCTGAGCAAGGTGCCTGTGGTGAGAATCAAAGGCAGGCACTCCTTGCACGAGGTGTTGGCCCGGCCCAGCTTAAGAATGCGTTCGTCCGAGGGCGGATGGGCCACGGCGTTCAGCCCCATGCCCCGGAAGGCCGCCGCCGCGGCCTCGCTGGAAATCCTGCCCATGGATGGCAGCATAACCGTCACTCTGGGGTCCGTCCAGGGCAGTTTTTCTCCCGAGGACGTTATGACGTAGGGGCCTTTTTTCTCCAAGCCCACGGAGGCCGGGGTGAAAAGTTTTTTGGGCTTTGCCATGGTCTTCAGGCGGGAAAGCTGCCTGTACGACGCCACGATATCCAAAAATGCCTCGATGCGCGTTTCCAGGCCGGCGTCCGCCGTGTGGCTGTCCAGTTCCAGGGTCAGGGACGGCTTGCGCCCCATGATGTCCCGGAAATATCCGACCACAAAGGAGTCCGGGCCGCAGGAAAAGTTTGTGATGAATGTCCCGAACAACTGGGGATGCTTTTCCGCAAACCGGGCCGCTTTTAGGATGAGCTGGCCCATGCCCCAGTACATATGCCGTTTGGTGCGTTCGTTTTCCAGGGGCAGAAAATCAAAGGGGATGACCATGACGCCCCTTGAGGCGATTTTATGGGGGATTCCCATGTGGGCCTCGGACACGAATCCGTTGTACGGCCGCGCGAACAAAGCCACCGCGATTTTGTCCGGATCGTTTTCCAGGGCTTTCAGAGCCTTGGCGCCCAGGGCTTTCATTTCGTCCATGCACTCCTGCTGCACGGCCAGGGCCTTGTCAAAGGCTTCCCTGGCCTCGCTCCGGGGAATTCCCGCAGCGTGGACGGCTTCCACCATGGCGTTCCGCGCTGCGTGAACGCCTTTGGAAAAATCCAGGGTGGGGGTGAGCATTTGCGTCCCTTTGGCCTCCAGGGCCTGGATTTCCCGGGCGAATGTGGCGCCCAGAAAAAAGGGCTCTCCCTGGACAAAGGGGCAGACCTGGGAGGCTTTAAAACCGTTGGTGATGGAAATCGCCTTGAAGTGGGGCAGAAAGATAAAATCCGGCGCAGGATCGTTTTGGATCATGGTGTGAAAAAATCCGTGAGCCAATTCGCCGGGGTAGCAAAAGGCCGCCTCTCTGGCGTCGATACCCTTCTGGGAGGGCTTGTCCGGCACAACCGGGGCCAGTCCCAGGTTGGCGAAAAAATGGGAATACAGGGGATAGTAGGTATTGGTGAGAAAGCTGCGGTTGATCCCCACAGTCCCTCTCTGAATTCCCTGCCTGGCCTCGCCCTGGGGAGCGCCGTACTTATGGAATATGAGCTCCTGGCGCTTGCGGACCAGATCCAGTTCTTCAATCTCGTATTTGATTTCACGGCGCAGGTTGTAATACCGGTTGCACGCGCCGCCGAAGGGGTATTTTTTGCCTTCAATTTCTATGACCGCAATCTCGCATTTGCGGTCGCATTTTTCCTTGCCGCCCTTGCAGATAAAAGGCGTTTTATAGACCACGTCCCGGGCGACCAGGGTTTTCAGGTTAAAGGTCTGAGGGGCCATGAGCCCCTGCTCGATTTTTTCCTGCACAGCCAAACCCACGCCGAAAGCGCCCATCAAACCGGGCTCGGGCGGCACCACAATAGGCTTGCCCACCAGGGCGGCCATGGCCAAAGGCACGGCTCGGTTATAGCAGACCCCGCCCTGCATGAACACGCGCTCTCCCACGGTCCGGGCGCCTTTGACCCGGTTGGAGTAGTTCATGCAAATGGAATAGGTCAGGCCAGCCACAATGTCCTCGTGCTGAATGCCTTCGTGGATGGCGTTTTTGATGTCTGAGGAGATGAACGCCGCGCACTGGTCGTTAAAGTTGGGAGGCGACTGGCCCTGAAGGGCGATGTCGGCGATGTCCTCCATTTTCACGCCCAGAGTTTCAAAGGCCGCTTCCTCCAAAAAGGATCCCGTGCCCGCGCTGCAAGCCTCGTTCATGGCGTAATCCGAAGGCACGCCGTTGGTCAGCCAGGTGTATTTGGCGTCCTGGCCGCCGATTTCAAAAATGGTGTCCACCTTGGGGTCAAAGTGCACGGCCGCCGTAGCATGGGCGATGATTTCGTTGATCACCCCGTCCGTAAGGGCGTGAAGCCCGGCGATCTGCCGGCCCGAGCCGCAAACGCCCAGCCCGATAATGGAGATGGACTCGGATGGAGCCTTTTCCTCCACCTGCTCCAAAATGGCCTGATAGCACTGGCGGGAAGCGCCCACGGGATCGCCGTTGGTGCGCAGGTACACGGAAGCCAGCATGGCCTTATCTTTAGTGCGCAGCAGCACGGCCTTGGTGGTGGTGGAGCCCACGTCCAAGCCCAAAATGCATACGTCGCCCTTTTGCACTTCGCCGGTCGTCATGGTTTTAAAATGGACCTGATCCTCAAAAGAGGCCAGGGGCTCCAAAATGTCCATGACGGCGGCGTTGGCGTTAAAAAGCCCGTCCATGCCGGGAAAGGCCAGGGTCTTGTTTTCCAAGCCCCACAGGGCCGCGCCGATGGCCTCATAGCAATAGGCGTGCTCGGGAATGACCAGGTCCTTAATCTCCTGCTTCAGATAATGGACCATCATCTGGTTCTGGGAGGTGCCGCCGGTAAGCATAATCCGGTCCCGGCCGACTTTCTTAAGAAGCTCCAAAATCTTGTTGGCCATCATCTGGCACAGGCCCGCCGTAACCCGGGATTTGGGAATCCCCTTGTTGGTGGCGTGGGTGCAGTCCGACTTGCAAAACACGCTGCAACGGCCCGAAACATGGTGCGGAGTTTCCGTGGCCGCCCAGGTTGCGGCTTCCTCCAGCGTTACGTTCATGCGCCGCAACTGCTGCAAGAAAAATTCCCCCGTGCCCGAAGCGCACTTGTTGCCGGTGAGCACATTGGAAACCTGGCCGGTCTTGCCAAGCTGGTAAACCATAAAGGTTTCCCCGCCTGCGGACACAACGGCCTGGCAGGGCTCGCCTTCGGGCTTAAACAGTTGATAAGCGGCTTCCACGGCCTCGGGCTCGGGAATGGAAGTCAGGTTTAAAAGGTTGCGCAGGCGCCTGCCCGTGACCGTAATGCGGTCGTAAGCGTTCAGGTCGAACTGCTCCAATGCTTTGAGCAGGGCCTTGCGGGGATTGCCTTCGTGAGGCAATGCCAGGGTTCTTTCCACCTCAAACGGAACGCCGCCGCCTTGAATGATGGAAGCCATGGTAATGGTGGAGGCCCCCAGACACAAACCCAGAGAGTGGAGGCCGGAGGCGTTCTGATTGGTCATATGCGTCTTTTCCATAATATCCCTTCCTTTTTCCTTAAGGAGGACTTACGGGGTTTTGCATAAAAATTTCCAGATCAACATGTCCAGGGTATGCTTGACGTCGTCCTTGCCGTAGCCCAGGTCTTCGTTCCGGGAGGCCTTGATGAACAGTCCGTACAAAAGCATTTCCACGGCGCCGTACAAAACCTGCCGCACGGCGCTGGGGTTCAGGTCCCGGTCAAATATTCCCTGATCCTGTCCATCCTTGATGATGGAGTCGATGGTGTGAATGAACTTGCGGTTCTGGATGGTGATTTCCATCCGGGTGTCTTTAAGCTCCTCGTCATTGATCATGAACATGCGAGGCAATTCCTCGATGAGCACTTTGGCCAGGTACAGCCGGTTGTTGTCCCGGACCAGCATGAACTCCGCCAGCCGGGCCACTTCGGTGATTCTGGCGACAGGGTCGGAAATGCTTTCCAACTGGGTCTCCAGCCTGTCGTTCAAAATCTTCCAGAAGCGGACGGTTATGGACAAAAGAACCTGGAGCTTGCCTTTGGGAAAATAGAAATAAATCAAGCCGCTGGATACATTGGCCCTTTTAGCGATGCGGGCCATGGTTGCATTGGCGTATCCGTTTTCGGCGATTTCCAGGGTGGCTGCGTCCAGGATGCGGTTTTCTTTGGTTTGTTCGGTCATGGCTAAAAGCGTCCTCTATTAAGCCTCTGCGGAGTTCTCTCCGCGATTTTTGAATTTGAATTCAAATTCAATTTTCGTCACGACAAGCCCTCCTGTCAAGAAAATCTTTTGTAAACGAATTGTAAAAACTTAAGCCGCCGCCCAATCAGGCCGATATATTATTGCGGCTGCATTCAAATGCGGCGGGCCTTTCATGGATTTTTTATGAGGAGCAGGAGGCGCGGATGGTTTGGATGTTGATTATGGGCGTGCTATTTGCGGCGTTGGTGATTTTCAGCCTGAGCGTGTATTTGTTTGTGGAGACGGAAACCCAAAGAAAAGCCAGACTGGCCCGGGAAGCGGTGAAGTCCGAGCCCGAGGTTCCGCAAAAGATGCTGGAAATGTTCTAATCCCGCGTTTCGTTCTTTAGATTGCTGACGCCTTAGGAAGTACGGAGCTTCCTGAAACCGCCTTGCAAGATTTTTAGGGTGGCGGGGACTCTCATCAAGGACCCTTGTCGCCATCTACCATAAAGCCCGGACTCGGCCCGCAAAAGGGGCCGGCCGGGTTTTTCCATTGCAGTTTTTCCGATTCCTATCTATCATCTTTCCATATAGCTTCTATGGTAATTCCTAAGCGCTTGCCAGGTTGGAGATTTTTAGATGGGTGGAGTGGAAATGCCGAATGGGTTGCGGTCTGACATCAGGGCTTTTGAGTTTCAAACCGCGTGGCTCAAGATACTGCTTTGGATTAGTCTGGCGTACATCGCGATCGTTGCATTTCACGGATATTTCAATCATTTTGTGGATGACGAGTTCAAGCACATTCTGCTCATGAGGGATCATGGGGTTTGGGGCTTTATCAAGTATTATTATTACGAGTCGGACGGCCGTTTCGTCTCGTTTTTTCTCATGTATTGGATGGAAAAAATCAACACCATGGTCCCGCTGCACAGGGTTCTGGGGCTGGTGCAAAGCGCTTTGATCGCCGGGGCCCTGTATCTGCTGCAAAAAAGGTTTTTGGGAAGCAAGGCCCAGGGCGGAGTTGTCCGTAAAGGCCTGCTTTGGAGCCTGTGCATCGTGGAGACGGCCATGGTGCTCATGATAATTCCTTACAAGGCGGACGTGCTTTTGTGCATTCAGGGGCCGTCGGTTTATATGACGTCGTTCTACCTTTTCGTCCTGGTTTTGATTTTTTTGGATCGCTGCGCCAAGGGCGGCGGCGCAGGCAATCTGATTTTTGCGGGAGCGCTTTCGTTTTTAGCCGCAGGATGCCAGGAAATATACGGATCCATGGCCATTGGCCTTTGCCTGGTGTTTTTAGGGATCAAGGCGGCGGACGCCAAAGCGCCGAACCTGGGAGGATTTGCCGGAGAGGCGTTGCGCACCACGGCGTATATTTTCCGGCGAATAGTCAAAATGCCGTATGCGTGCTACGCCGTGTTCCTGGCCTTCCATGGAGCGGGGCTGGCGATAATCGCACTTTCCCCCGGAGTCGCAGACAAAAGGGCCTTTATAAATGCGCCGGACCTGCCCCTGTGGCAAGACGCCCGGCAGGTGCTCATAAACACCCTGATGGAGACTGCCAAACCCAAGCTGTATATGATTCCGGTCCTGGCTTTTTTAATCGCCTGGCTGATCGTGGGAATTTGGGGGCGCAGAAAAAAGAAAGACGATTTTGTTCCCAATAACGCCGCGATTTTCGGGCTGCTCGTCTTCATGAATTTTTGCCTCATGCTGATCATGAACGTCATCAGCCGCATTTCCATGGGAACCCCGCTGGCCGCGCGGGCCTATACCGCGCCATTTTTATTCATCTTCCTGCTGACGGTTCCGGCCATGATCGCCGTGGTGCAAAACAGCGAATCCCTTTTTTTTGTCAAAGGCAAACCCCTGTTTCAAATGAAAACCGCCGCCAACATATGCCTGATTCTGTTTTTCGGCTTTCATATTCTGAACGCCGCATTTCAAGTGGTCCTAATCCCAGAAACGTTGAACCACCACAAAGCCAGGCTGGCCCGGGAGGCCCTGTTGGAAAATCCGCCCGACGGGGAAGGCCCCATTGTGCTGCCCAAACTGCCCTACGTCACCATGCATAAGAAAAATCCCCTGGACACCTTTCCCGAAGGCTACCTTAACCAACGCATGGTCCGGTTCTACCGCCTGGACCGTCCGGTGGTTTTGGAAAAAACGCCGGAGGTCAAGGAATCCATGGGCCAGTTGATTATTCGGGCGATAAAAAACCGCATTTTATTATAATTTAAAATTTTTCCTGAAAAAGGCTTGACACCTGAACATATGTACTATAACCTCCCTCTATAGAACATATGTTCAGGCGCCGCCGCGCTCCTGGACAAAAAAGCGAAGGAGCAAAGTCATGGATCTTTTCATCACGATTTTTAATGCAAACAGGCATTGGATACTTCCCATAATATTGATGGTGGTCGCCGGATTCGTAGCGCGGGAGGTGCGGAACTTTCTTCTGGAGTCCGGCGTGGGCGACGCCGGGCGGGAATTCGGCCTTGCGGTAAAAAAAGCAAGGCCCATGACAAGCCGGCCTTTTTCCTCCAAGGGGATTTCGCCCCTTCCCCCCGCCAAAAGGGCCAGGGCCAGCCTGCAGTTCGGCGGCGCCATGCTTTTTCATAACGACCGCTTTGACGGCATGAAATAAAGGATCTCCATGGAAGACCTGACGGAAAAACAAAGCCTGGTTTTTGAGTTCATCATGGAATACACGGCTGACCACGGTTATCCGCCCACCGTGCGGGAGTTATGCGACGAGTTGGGGTTCAAGTCTCCCAACACGGCCCATTTTCACCTGAAAGGCCTAAAAGACAAAGGGTACATCCAGTCGGCCAAGGGCAAAAACCGGGGCATCACGGTTTTAAAGACGCCGCCCGGCGCCGGAGGCAAAATCCCTTTGGTGGGCCGCATCGCCGCAGGCGCGCCTATCCTTGCGGTGGAAAACGTCATGGACACCCTGGACGTGGACCGGGCTTTTTTCGGCTCCTCCGATGCTTTTTCCGTACGGGTTGAAGGGGATTCCATGATCGAAGCCCATATAGAAGACGGAGACTATGTGGTCATCAAGCCCACGGCCACGCCCCGGAACGGCGATATTGTCGCCGCTTTGGTGAATGACGAGGTTACCCTCAAGTATTTCCACAGGGACGGAAGCCGCATTGAACTGCGTCCCGCCAACGTTAGGTACAAGCCTTTTTGCTACACCGAAGAGGATTTTATCGACGTGCGCGTGCTCGGCGTAATGGCCGGGCTGATCCGAAAGGTGTAGAACCGTGGAGCCCGAAGTCTGGGAAAAAGGCTGCATGGAAAGCGACCGGATCAGGTGGTGCGAGGACGGCCGCTACGTCAAAGCCTGCGGAAGGGTCATCATCATTCATACGCCGCCGACCAAAAGCGGCAAACGGGTTATGTTCATCACCCTGGAGGACGCCAGGGGCTTGTTTGACGTGACCGTGTTTGAAAACGTCGGCAAGCGCTGCGCCAAAATCGTCCTGTCCCAAACCGTTTTGGTGGTGGAGGGCGTGGTCAACCGATTCGGCCTGCGCGGCGTTTCCATACTGGCAAGAAATATTCGCGCCCCCAGGCGCGCTAACGATTAACCGGGAAACTTCAGGCGCCTCGTAAGGACCCCACTACCTTACGGCTCGTTACCCAAGCGTATTCTCACATCAGATCACCCTGATCGACCACTTTACCACTTAGCCTGAAGTATCCCGGTTGACCTTTTTAAATCAATTTGTTTGCAGTCCGGCAGGGAATTTCCTGCCACTTTTTTTACCGAAGAATAGGCTTTTGATGAATCATGATACGGGTAGGCGCAGCAGGATGGACACATGCAAGCCTTGCAGGCGAACGGGCCTTTTATCCCCCCGGCCTGGGGCAAAGGGATTTCCTTAAGTATTACGCGTCCCGCTTTTCCACTGTGGAGACAGCCTCTACTTTTTTCCGAATCCCAACCATGGAAATAGTCAGTCATTGGGTGAACCAGACGCCGGACCACTTCGTTTTTCATTTTCAGATTCCGGGAATGCTGACCGGTTTTCCCGTCATACCTAAAAACCTTCCCGGCATCATCGCCAGAGACCTGGACGCGGAATTGCTGAAAAAACGCCAAATTCAGGCGTTTCCCAAGCAGATTCTGGAAATGGGATTTGACATGTTCACGGCGGGCATGCGTCCTGCCATGGAGTCTGGAAAACTTGGCGCAGTAGTCTGCCGTTTTCCCCCATGGTTCGAACCAAACGAATCGTCCTTTGCGTACCTGGATTTGATGGACGACAAAACACGCGGCCTCGCCCGCGCCGTGGAGTTCCTGAACACCGGTTGGCAAAGGCCGGAGGCGTTTTCGCAAGCCATCGCATTTTTTAAGCCCAGAAATATAGCTTTTGCGGCCACGGACACCTTTCGCATCAGGAATTACTCAGGCCGCGGCAGGCTGACCTCTCAATTGGCTTATCTACGATTTTCAGGAAGAAGCCAGGGAAGCCGCTATCTTTACAGCCAGCCCGAGTTGCACTCCTGGCTGGCCAGAAGCTTCGCCGCAAACTCAAGGGCTAAAAACGTATACGCCGTATTCGCGTGCAGGCAGGGCATGGACGCTGTATTAAACGCACGCTTATTCCTCAATATGCTGAAATGGGAGGCGAAGATTCGCAAAGATAATAAAAAAAAGCGGACGGCGGCTTAAGTCAAAACAAGCCGCATCGCCCGCTTTAATTAACGCACTTTATTTAGTCGCCTATTTCCCGATCCAGGAAGGCGCGGTACTCGCACATGCCGGAAAGGGCCTTGACCGCCCGCTCCGGAGTTTCAAAAAATACGTCTTCGTACTTGCAGCCGGGAACCTTAATCACCGTGCCGCTGTCTTCCGACCTTCCCATGCGGACGCCGATAAACGGCTTGTGCGTTTCGTCCATGAGTTTGGCCAGATGAACGAAAAAATCGTGTTCCATATTGCTTAGCATGTCGTGCATGGCGTCCAATTGTTTTCTATCAGCGTTGGGATCCGTCTTCAAGGCGCTGCTTATCCAGCGCTTTAAGGCGAGTTTTCTACCGACAATGCCCAAAACCAAAACTGCATCGCAGCCGTCCCAATGAGCCAGTTCCTGAGCTACGTCAAAAAACAACTGGGGATTGTTTTCCCCTACCAGGTCGATGGGATTGGCCCGGCTCCAATAAGGCGGCAGGATTTTATCAATGGTCTTGACCAGGTCGTCCGACAAAGGCGGGACATCCAGATTCCACCGGCTGCAAAGGTCTGCGGTGACGACTCCCCAGCCCCCGCCCAAGGTCATGATGGCCGTCCGTTTTCCTTTTGGCAACGGGAGCGCGGAAAAGACGGCGGAAAGATCCAGCAAATCCATGGGCTTTTCCACAGAGACCACGCCAGCCTGCTTGCATGCGGCGTCGAAAACCTTGACGTTGGACGCCATGGCCCCCGTGTGGCTGGCAGCCGCCTTGCCGCCCGCTTCTGTGCGGCCGCCTTTAAGGACGATCACCGGCTTGATTTTGCCTAAACGCCGGGCGCTCTCGTAAAAACGGCGTCCGTTCTTGACGCTTTCCAGATACAACACCACGGTCCTGGTGAGTTCGTCCACTTCAAAGGCTTCCATACTGTCTTCAATGGAGATCATGGCTTCATTGCCCGACCCGCAAAAGGCCCGCAAGCCGATGCCCTGCTCCAAGGCGAAACCCATCAACTGCCCGCCCATGTTGCCGGACTGGGAGACAAACGCGGTGGCGCCCGGCTCGGGCCGAATGTGGGTTCCCGTACAATAAAAGGTGTTATGGGGATTGTTCAGGCCCATGGTATTGGGGCCGAGAATGATGATGTCGTGCTCCCGCGCCTTGGCGACCAGTTCTTTTTCCAGGATCTTGCCTTCCGGTCCGGTTTCCCCAAACCCGGATGTGATCAAGAGAGCATATCGGATGCCCTTGGCCTGAAACTCAGGGAAAAGCCCCATTACATGGGCGGCCGGGATGGTGATGCAGGCCATGTCTACAGGCCCCGGGATTTCCGACACGCTTTTGTAAACCTTTCTACCCAGAATTTCCCCGCCCTTGGAATTAACCAAGTACAGATCCCCAGGAAAATCGCCGCCCAAAATGCATGTGGCGATGGAAAAGCCCCATTTACCCACAGTGCCGGAAGCGCCCACCAATGCCACGGATTTGGGCGTGAAAAACCGGGCCACATCTCTGGGTGCAATGGCGGGAGGAAGGGCGACTTCTTTTTGCTCTTCTCGCAAAACCACCAAGGCGTCAACAGCCGTGACCGCCCCGTCAGGCCCTATCTTAAGCGGGTTGACGTCCACCTCAGCCACCTGGGGATTGTCCTGCACCAATCGGGACAATCCGACCAGAGCATTTAAGATGGCCTGTTTGTCAGCCGCCGCTTGCCCGCGAAAATCCCCCAACAGCTTTTTAGCCTGGATTTCATCAGGCATGGTCTCCAGATCCTTCTCCGAACAGGGCGCCAAACGAAAAACCACGTCGGACAGGGCTTCGGTAAAAACGCCCCCAAGCCCGAACATGACCACCGGGCCGAAAACGGGATCCGTAAAAAGTCCGGCCACAAACTCCCTGTCCCCCCGAACAAGAGGTTGAACCAGAAAACCCTCCAGCGCATCGCCCGCCCTGCCCTTCATGTCCCTGGCCGAAGCGGCGACCGAGTCTTTGTCAGCCAGGCCGACAGCCACAAGCCCCATTTCCGACTTATGGGTAAGGCTTTCGCCCAGCCCTTTAAGAACCACGGGAAATCCAGTCTCCTCAGCAAGCTCCCCCGCCTTTTCGGGCGAATCTGCAATTTTTTCCTCAACCACGGGAACGCCGTATTCAGCCAGCAAGGCTTTGGACTCCGATTCCGTTAATGCTTTTCTGCCGGCGGATAGAACTTTTTGTATAATCGGGTGCTGATTCACAATTTCCTCCTGATGAATTGCGCCAAAAGGGAATGCGCTAAAATGATTTCAAGGCCTGAATTTTTCGCCCGCCCTATAGAATCTGCCCGGCGGGTCGTTCACTGTCGCGCGTTTACGCTCCTTTTTCCAACTTTAAAGCAGTCTCATGGTAAGCAGTCTCTACGGCAAGAAGATTTTCCAGATCCCTGCGAATGTCCGTGACATCCGCCGCATCCTTTTCAGACGCCTCTTTGCAAGTCATGGCCAAATCCGTCCAGGCCTGGGCGGCGTCTCCCATAAGCTGGGGCAGCCCCAGGTCGTTAATTTCCGGTAAATAGGGCGCCGACTCATCCAGAAAGTCCCTATACATCAGCCGGAATCCCCCTCCCCCGGTGCCACGCTTCTCAAACACCTGATAGGCGAACCGGAACGCCCATTGCCAGTCGTCAAATCCAGCCCAGAGATCCAGCTCATTTAAAAAGGTTTTTAATCCCTCCATACCTTGCATCTTCCATGCCGGATCCATCAGCACGCGGCTGTTAAAAACAATGGCTTCCCGCACGGCTCGCCCCATGTCTTCCGGAGCCGCAAGGATTTTAGGCGCCATGCAGTTTCCCTTGATGTCAAAAAAGACGTCCTTGCAGAACCGGGCCTTTGCCATGTCGCTGTATGCCACCTCAATCAAATCCGGGCGTTCCGTGTCAGTAACTAAAAACACCTCCCTGTCCGGATCATAACCCCAGACGGTTATGATGTGTCCCGGAAAGTGCGTGCTGGACTGGTAATACGGCAAATAAAATATATCCGTCTGAACAATGACCGGCAGACCGGAGCCTAATTTGGCGATCAGGTCTTCATGGCTTTCTTCGGGGGTTTTAAACTTGTCCCACGGCAAGGGCTGGCCGATACGAATGAAAAACTGCTCCTCAATGTCTGCGGAACGCACATGCACCATGCGGGACGGACTTTTGCTTTTAATGTACCAGACGCCGAGGCCGGCCCCTAATCCGAAACACATGGCCTCGGACCAGCCTAATCCGTGAAATGCAGCGAGGTTGCGCAAGCCGCTGCTGGCGCAATGTCTACCGGGGATGTTTAAAGGTTGGATCAACATGAAGAACCCTCCTTAATATGGCAATGAAATCAAGGCGAAGACAGGAACGATGGATTTCGTTCGATACCGTACGATATCAAAAATAACTTGCTTTGGGCAAGCGAAATATTCCCGGCCCGAGAAAAGGCGCCCTGGAGTTCGCCGATTTTGACGAAGAGCGCAAGGCGCTTTTGGCGGACGCTTGAGCCGCCGCCCCGATTTTTTGAACGGAAATTATAACGCCCCCGGCGCCAAAATGCGTCCGGGGGCGTTTTGGGTTGCAATAAGGGGTGGGTTAATATTCTAAAGGCAAAAGGCTACTTCACGCCCAGCGCTTGGATGAAGCAATCCAGATCATTATCCTTGGAGGCATATTCCTGAATCAACTCTTCAATAGCCTCATACGGACTCGAAGAGACGGCGGGAAACACCAGGGTGGATACGGCGTCCCGCTTGCGGCTGGTCAGGGGGCCGCCTTCGTAGGCGAAACTGTTTCCATCGGCGTCCCGGGTTATTCCCACGCACACGATGTCCTGGTCGGACTCTATAAAGGCTATGCCGGCGAATCCGCTAGGCAACTCTTCAATGGAGCTGAGATCGACGACCGTGCTGCCTCCTGCCGGAATGGTTTCCCCCCAAAACACCGCCACGGATCCATCCTGCTTACGAATTGTTATATCGACATCTGCCTCCGAACCGCCTGAATTTCTGATGGAAATCAGCGTAGTTTCCCCCATGAATGCGTTAAAAACCCCTGGAAAACACACCAGCTTGGAAGCATCCGATTCCGGGACGCCCTGAAAAGCAAAAGCGTCGTCGCCGTCGTTATTGGTGCTTTTTATCGTAACGGCGATGGGTTGATCGCTGCTGGTGACTACGGCCTGAGCGGCGCCTTGCGGCGATGAGTAGGACGAGGTTACAAAACCCTGGTTACCGCAAAGGCCGTAATTGCTTGTCCCTAACGACGTCCCGTCCTCTCCGTAATAGTTTACCGTTACGCCGGTCGAATCCGAACCCAAATTCTGAACGTAAATATTGGAGGTGAATCCGTTTGTATCGTGGGGAATGGTCGGAATGGCGACTTCCTGAGCCTCCGTGGCGAAACCGCCTACCGCCGCGTTCCCTTCCCCGGAGAACTGATTGGTCACGGCGATGGGTTGGCCCCCGCCGTCCATGACGGCGGATCCGAAAAAGTCTTCCGGAGCATGCAGTTGCAAGGTCTCGTAAGGCCCCAGAGAAGCCGTATAGGAAATACTGTCAATCCCGGAAATAGGAATGAAATTCACCTGTAAATCAGCGGTGGGCGACATGGTGTTTGTCACTCTGAGCGTATTGGTGTCGCTGTCCGCGTAGGTCATGACCGGGGTCACGCCCACAACGCCTGTTGAAGACGGGGCAATTCCGCGATAGGCTTCTCCGGTAAAAGGGTCGATGTATGTTGCGAAAAAGCCGGGGGGAACGTCAAGAAAAGCGCTGGAAGCCCCGTCAGGCACATAAAGCGCCGTGCCCTGCCCCGGCAGCAATTCATGCGTGCTTTCAATAGGTTGTGAATTCTGATCCAGATAAAACCTTGCATCAAAGAATGTTCCCGCCAGCCCCTTTGCGACGTCCGGTTCGTTGGCGTTGAAAACGTAGATGGTTCCGGCAAAGGCGGAACTGTTACATAGCAACAGCGCCGCAACGATAGCCAAAGCAAACCTTGGGATAAGCCTCACTCTCATGAGTTGCTCCTTTTGTTTTTGCTCAGGGTTATTAATGGCGTTCAATTTAAACCGGGATAAGTGCCTTATATTATACATAAATTTTTGACGTAATCAAGGTTTAAACAGACAGGTTTAAACAGACTTAAACAATAAGTTTTAAACAAGGCCGCATGATTGCTTTTTGCCGTCCCGTGTAACCCCAAACGCCCCGGCGCGAAAATGCGTCCCGGGGCCTTTCCATGCTAAAAGCATAGTATGACGGACGTTTATGGGGTATTGGCCGGCGGACAGGTCGCTGTGCATAGCAAGGGGTTCACAGCATAACAAAAATTACCTGTAATAAACTGGAATTTGAGCGGATGCTCCCAAGGCCAAGCGCAAAAAAACCTTTTCATGAAACCATGAACTATGAGACCATGTACTTAAGAGGATGTGACCTGATTATTTGCAGCAAACCAAGCTCGCCTGTGCGGAGGTAAAACGAATGTCTCATGGTTTGAATGTGATCATCCTGGACGATGACCCGGACGTGTGTATGACTCTCAAAGAGATTGTGGAAAGTTTCTACACATGGGGGGATGTGTTCTCGTTTACGGACCCGGATGAAGCCACGGACTTTTGCCGGAGTGAGGAAGCAGGGGTCGCCATATTTATTTTGGATGTGTTTTTAGGGGACCGCATGGGATTTGTGTTCCTGGACGCCATTACGGACAAATTCCCGGCGGCCTATGAAGATACCATTGTCATTTCCGGCGAGGCCAGCAAGGAAGTGGTGGACGTATGCGTCGCCTCGGAAATCACCTATTTGCTGGAAAAGCCGGTTCGCCCCTACGCCCTCCAAATGGCTGTGAGAGCCATTGTGGCCAAGTACATCAAATTCGCGAAGAAAATCCTGGACGACCCGATTCTGGCGGCGGCCATCGGCAAGATGTAGCCGGGCCGCCAACCGGATTATGGAGTAATGGCGAAGGCCCCCAGGCCGTCGAATGGATTGATGGGCGGAGGCGCCGGCCTGGTTGGTTCGGCGAATAGCTTGGCCAGGTCCTTGTCGATGACGTACATGCATATCTCCCGGGCGCCCTGGTCCGTATACCCGTATTTTTTCTGCAGGTTGGCCATGAGAAAGCTGACTTCCTCCCGGATTCTCCGGTCGTAAGTCTTGAAGGCATCCGTACCGAAATCCTTGATGGCGTTTCGGAAATTTTCGTTTTCCTGGAACGGATCCATCACCTTTTCCTTCAGATTATGGACGTACCGCTCCATCAACTTGTTGTATACCGCCGTTTCCGTAATGAGCTTCTTTTCCAGGCCCATTTCCTGAGTCAGAGTCTTGGAAGCGTATTCCCTCTGGATTTCCTCCCGGAACATGAGTTGCGCCTGTCCTGGGACTCCCGCGCCCATGAAACGCTGCTCCATGGAGCTCAGATAGCTTTCGGTGATTTCCAGTTTCTCGCCGGTGTACACGCATTTTTCCTCTCTGCCGATTTCAAAATTAATGGCGAAGAGGTAATTCTGGATGTCGTTGGAAATCCTTTCTTCATTGTAATAGTACAGGGATTCTTTCACTTCCTGGAGAAGCATATAGTTGTAAGAGTCCACCAGGGATTCCATAAAGCCTTCCGGAATGATCACGTCCTGGCCTTTTTGATGTTTTCTGAAAAAGTTCACCAGCATGTCCATGTTGATGAGCTTGCCTTTTTTCGCCACCGCCGTATAAAACTCGTTGAAAATCTTAATGGAGTCGCGCCCCGAAAAGCCGGCGCGGCCTTCGTTTTCCGACTCCGCCACCACCTTCCGGCGCCGCTTGGCGCTAAAAGCCTGCCTGTCCCGTTCCGAAAGCCAGGCGGGGATGACGCCGGTGTAGATGTCCATTTTCAGCAGCAGCAGGTTCCGGTCGCAGTATCTCCTGTACCTGTAGGGATCGCCGATCCACTCCAAAAGGGGTTCGGAGCTGGTTTTCAGCCTGGTGGAGATGATGACCTTGGCGAAATTCTCCAAAACCCTGGGCAGAAAACGCCTTTCGATCTGGTCCCCAAAGTTGCTTTTGTAAATCTTCACTTCCGTGTTGTAATCCAGCACGTAGTTGATTTTGATATACGTGATGCGGTCGGAAAACGAAAGCGCCTGATCCACCTGATTGTGGTCCTCGGGATTCATGAGGGCCAGGAACAGGGAATGCACGTCTTCCTCCACGTCTTCCAGCTTGTGCACCCCCTCGCTGATGATGCCGTGAAGGGCGTTAAACCGATATTTGTTGGCGTCCTTAATATCCATGAGCGCGTATATGCCGTTGTTGGTCTTGGCGTACCGGGAATACACGTACCGGACCTGGTTGCTGCTCCTGAGCAGGCTGTCCAGCTGCTGCTGCAGCACGGGGTTGCTTAGCAGGTTGCTTTTGGGAATCATGTCCGCCGGGTTGAAAACGCTCACGCCTTCCCCAAGCCTTCGATTAAATTGATAAGGCCTGGCGTAAATCATTTTGAAAACCTTGGAAGGAGCCCCCAGCACGTCCAGCAGCGACCGGAACAAAGACGCGCAGATGGTGCACGGCTTATCCCGGTATATCCATTGGTACTGCTTTTGATACAGGATTTTCTTTTTAAAAACCGGATCGTCGATCAACTCGTCTATCAACTCCCTGCGATAAGCCTTGGGAATTTGCATGATGGGATGATCGTGATTAGGGCAGTGCACCTGGAGGTAATTCTTGTTGCTTAACGCCGCCAGGTCCGCGCCTTTCATGGGAGTTACGCCCCGCACGCCCGGGGTTTCCACCAGGTTTTTCAACTGCTTTAAAATGGCGGCCGCTTCTATCTCTCCGGCGCCCAGTTCGTTTTTATCGATGCGCCAGATGGTTTCGTAGGAAACCCCCGCGGGAGTTTTGGTGTACTGCTCGAATTTCATGAGCAGATTGTTTAAAAAGGTGCTCTTTCCGCTGCCGTGGGGGCCTTCAAAAATGTAAATGCGATTTTGCGGAATGCCCCGCCGAAACGTGGTCACATGCTGTATAAAGCGGTTTGCAAACAAGCGATCCGCAAAAAATGGGTTGTCGCTGCCTTCTACAAACAGGCGGTGCGTATCGTAATACACAAAGTTGATGGTCTCGGGATCTCCCAGATACTCATCGCTGCCGGGCCCCACGTAGGAATGAATCATATCGTGGAAGACCTGGAGAATGTTGCGAAACACCCGGTCCGGCTCGCTGGCGGCGATTTGAAGAAACTGCTCCAAGGGGATGGGAGCGCCGTGCTCCTTCTCCCGAATCTTGGCGCACAACCCGTCCAGGATGTCCTTGGATTTTTGCTCGTAGGGATTTTCGTTCATAACACAACCTTTGAGAGCTTTCTGTCTTCCATAGTATAAACCACGCGCCGGTAACTGGGCTCCCGCGAGGATCCGGGGAACGGATCCGTGGCGAAAGCCGCATAAAAGGCCGCCAAGCCGGTTGGTTCAGGCGCAGGCATGATCAACTCGGTGGTTTCCAGCTTGACCGGTCCTCCCCAGAGGAATTCTATGCCCATCATGGTGTTTGCAATGAACTCCTTGACCAGGGGTTTGCCTTCAAAGCGATGGGACAAATACAAGTGCTCGTCGTTGGTCTCCTCCTCCACAATGTCGATGCTGGGAGGATGGTACAGGGAGTCCAAAAGCATTTGCTTATAGTCCTCGGCCTTGCGGCTTTTGATATAGTACTCCCACACCTTCTTGCGAGGGTTCAGCCTGCGGCCCGCCACAAAAAGTTTGTGTTTATCCACAAATTCCTGGTCCACAAAGGTATTGATAAAGGTGAAATCCGAAAAATTCTCCCGCACCTTAAAGACCCAGTCACCGCCCGAAACATCCTCCCTGGAGAATTTCTTTCGCAGGTTCGCGTCCAGCAGTTTTTGAAAGTCGTAGGATATCTTGCCGCCCCGCCCCAACTCCTCCACGTGCTCAAACAAACGCATGCCGATTGCGTAGGGGTTCAGGCCCACAAAAGGCAAGGCCGTCACAAAGGCGTTCACCCTGGCGAAACCCACTTCGTTCCCGCTGATTCTGTCGTCCTGCAAAAAGAGCTTTTCGTGCCAATAGCTGGACCAGCCTTCGTTAATGGTCTTGGTGCGGATTTGCGGGGCGAAAAACAAAGACGTCTTCCGGACGATTTCCACCACGGGCTTCATCCAGCGGTTTTGATCCTTGGTCAGGAAAGGCGAGTTTTCCAGGATATAGGACATCAAGTCCTTTGGGCGGGAGTGGCGCCTGTCCTTGAATTTACTGTACAGGGCCTCGAATTCCGGGTAGCTTGCAGCCACTTCCGCAAAAAACACCGGATCCGGGGCGTCGGGAAAATCCCTGCAAGCCTGGTTGTAGCGTTCAATCTCCTTGAGATACTCCCCCGCCCGAACCTTTTTTTCCTTTTGCAAAAACACGTCAAAATAATAATCCAGCCGGGAAAGGATCGGCGTTTCATGCCTGTTGAGGCTGGAAAGCTCGGAATACAGGCCGACCATATTGTCTATCCCCCGGGAGAACTCGATCACATAATCCACCCAGCGCCCTTTTTCGGACCGCAGCTTGGCGATGTAGCGTTTGTCCGACAAAGCCTGGCCCTCGAAATCCTCGTGCCAGGTATGGGCGAACAAATGATTGTTCCTAAAAAAGTCTATATGGCCCAGAACATGGTAAAAAATCATGACATTGAGCCAGTCCGGGTTGTTGTCGTTATAAAAGGATATGGCCGGACGGGTGTTGATGACCGTTTCGTAGGGGTTGTTGGGGTAGAGCTCGTACCGGCTGCGCTCCTTGATGACCTCCACGTCCTGCACCCAATAGTCGTACAGGGTGGGGATCATGTTCTTAGGCCCCAGGTCCACAAGGTCCCGGTTGGTCACGATGTACTCCAGAGTGTCCCCGCCGAACTCCAGGCCCGCGTCCCGCGCCCGCTCCTTGCAGCCTTCCATGATTCGCTTTGTATGCTGATCGATGAGTTCCATTACGCCATGAGCCTCCGAATGCCTTCGATCAGGCGGTCTTCATCCGCGTTTTCCGAAAATGAGTCCAGGCTGAGCCGGGCGTTTTGGTCATGAAGCAGACCGGAGTTGCGGATGTAACGCTCCACCACGGTCTTGCTTTGGCCGCCGGAATAGCGTTCGGCGATGGATACGCCCACCCGGCTGGAGTAGAGCAGCATTTTTTTGAGTTCGGGCAGGGTCTCCCGTCCGTCGGAATCCCAGTCGTCGCCGTCGGTGCCGTGAAATACGTAGATGTTGTAATCCCGCTCCAGACTTTCCTTTTCCACGATTTCATTCACCAACTGGTACGCGGACTTAACCCGGGTTCCGCCGGCCACGGTGGAGCTGTAATAGGTGTGGAAGTCGTCCACTTCCTTGGCCTCCGTGTCGTGGAGGATGAACCGGGTTTCCACCTGCCTGTCGTATTGGTACAATAGCCAGCTGTAAATGAGCACGTGCTGCGAAACCACGGCCTCTGTGGGCTTGCCGCTCATGGAGCCGGAGTAGTCCCGCACGAAAAAAACCATGGCCTGGGACTCGAAATCCTTTTCCCGGGAGACGATCCGGAAAATCCGGTCTTTGGGCCCCATGATGAGCTCAGTGGCGTCGATTTCCCCGTCCGCATCGATCCTGCCCAGGGCGATGTTGGTTTTGACGATCTGCCGGAAGGTGGCTTTCTTGTCCAACACCTGCCCGGATCCCACATGCCTGTCCGTCAGGTCATAGGTGTATTTGGTGAGGGAGCGCTTCTTCCCCTTGTCCTTCAGGTTGGGAAGCTGGAATTTTTCCGTAAGAATCCGGCCCAGATCATAGGCTGAGGATTCGATCTCGTGTCCGCCGCTGTCTCCCTCTCCCGAAGCGCCCTGCCCGGACCCGGAGGTCTGGTGCACGGGCTGCTCGCCGATCACCTCGCCTTCCTGGCCTTCGCCCGAACCGCCGGTGCTCTGCTCTTCCTGCTCGTCCTGGGGGCGTGTGTCGTGCATGAATTTTTCTTCCACCGTGGTGGGAACCAAAATCACCTTGTCCTTGCCGCCCCGGGCCGGCTTCATAAACCTGCCAATGCGGATTTTGCGGGGAAAGCCGTCCTTTTCCCGCTGTGCGTCCCGCTCCAGCAGCTCATCCACCGAGCTCAGGGTGTGCACGTAGGTGACGCCGGGGCCGGGCCCTTTGGACGGGCCTCCGGGAGGCGCGGCCATGTCTGAGCCCAAGCTCAATTTTTTATTATCAGGGTCCTTTGCCACGTCCTTGTCCTCGCATGGGCCTGCTTAGGTTTCGTCGCTTTGGGTGCAGAAATATTCTATGGTTTTGTGGGCGCACGTCCTGCAATAGCCCAATTTGTTCAGCATGGTGTCGATCATGCGATCGTAGAGCTTCTGGTTTTCCTCGTTGGTCCGGTTGGCCAGGGCGCCGATGAGGCTCCCGGTCCCGGCGATATCGGATTTCAGCCGGACGTCCGTCACAGCCTTGACAAGTTCTATGTTGTCCATGAAGTCGTATTCCTTGTTCAGGGACATTTTCTGGCCGTAAATCTTTCGGATGGAGGTGCGGAAGCTCTCCCGCTGCTCCCGGGTTTTCAGGCCCAGGCGCTCTTCCACGCTCTGGACGTAGCGTTCGTCGATTTTCAAAGCCTTCAACTCGCCGCTCTGGGGATCCTTGTACTTCCACATCTGGTCCGGCCCCAGATTTTCGGCGTCAATGCCGATGATCATGTTCACGTAGTTCATGACGTCCTTGCGGATGGCCTGGGGCTCGTCCATGTAGGCGTTGAACATTTCCGTCATGACCCGCTCGCGATACAAGCCCCGGGCTGTCTTGATGTCCGAGAAATACTTGGCCCGGTCGTTGGCTTCGGTCACGTAGTCCAGCACCACCCTTTCCAGGGCCTTAAACACGTCCTCGGCGAACATGCAGCGGCCTTCGTTGGTCTCGGAGGTCTCCATCTGCGCCTGCAAGGCGCGGCCCAGGGCGCGCTGGCCCAGCCCCCTCTGGCCGAACCGGCGGGTGATGTCCGGTTCGTGATTCAGGGAGTCCTTGACCTCAGCCAGGGTCTTGATGCTCTTTTCTCCGGCGATCTCTCCGGCGGCCAGCTTCATCATTTCGATGCTGGTCAGCTTTTCGTTTTTCGGCAGGCGCGTCAAAACAACGGCGACGGAAGCCGCATAGTTCATATTGGGGTCCTGATGCAGCTCTTCACTGGTGATGGTCGTTTTGGACTCGTTGCCGATGGCGTAATCCGTCAACTGGCTTTGCAGCCTGTAGTCCGTGTTATGGGCCACGTAGCAGATGCGGCAGCGGTCCACGATTGGCGCTTCTTCCTTTTCCGCCAAAAAACGGTTGAACTCGGCGTTGTTGCTGGTGGCTATGATCAGGGTGTCAATGGGCCAACGAAAACCGTCAATTTCTATGTTACGATTCTGGATCACGCCCAGATAGATCTGGACCAGGTCCTTTTTGTTTTTGAAAATTTCGTCGGAAAAATGAATGCCTCCGCCGGCCACGCGGGACAAGGCCCCCCTGCGCAAGTCAAAGCGATATGGGTTGTTGGGGTCCGAGATATGAAGCAGGCGGCTGATGGACTCCTCGCCCAGCAGGTCCACGGCGGAAGAGGTGATTTTATCCTTGGCTGAATATTTGCCGGTAATGGTGCCCAGGCTTTCGCTCAAAGGCACGGGCGCCACCTGAAAAAAGGAAAGCATTTTATCGATGTCGCCGTCCGTGTGCATCCGAATATCGTTGAGCATAAAATCGCTGCAAGCGCCCAAAGGCCGGTAATTCTCGTACAACTTATCGATATCCTTGGCTTTCATCTTTCCGCGTTTGGCCAGGATTTCCTTGCTTTGCTCCTGGGTTTCGCCCAGGTTCATCCACAAGACCATGGGGTCTTCAAAGGTCTGGGACTGGAAGGTGTTCAGCTTGCCGTAAGTCCCCAAACGATCCATGCCCGTAAAGTTAAAGGTGAAGCGCCTGTTGCCGGGCTGAGCCAAAAATTGGCGGTATCGGGCGCACAAGTAGTCCACGAAAAAGGTTTTGCCGTTGCCCGGCTCGCCCACGAGGACAAAGGCCATTTCGCGGGAAGACCCGCCTTCCGCAGCGTCTTTCACACAGGACACAAAGCTGTTGATTTCTTCAAACATGCCTACGACATGTCTTGGACCCTGCCGAAACAGTTTGAAATCATAGGTATTCCTGCCATGAACAACGACCTTTTCAATCGCTGACTCATCTTCCAGGATCATCCTGGCCACAGCCTGAAAAGCGTTTTCAAAGCGCAGTTTGCCGGTTTTCACCAGCTTGAGGTGTTCGTCCAGGGAGTTGTTCCGGTTGCCGTTCATGGTCGCCTCCGGGGTCTTAAAAATTAAAATTATTGCAGGCTGTTAGGCCCGGTAAACTGTCTGTTTCAAGGTCAGGCCAGCGCTTTCGCGCCGTATTGCAGTGGAACTTGGAGCCAAGGCCTTGGTTGAAAAACCAAGCCTTTCTTGGGCGCCGTTAGGCAGAAGAGTTAGCCTTATTGAGAGCAATTCCTGTGCCAAAAACCAATTTGCGCTTAGAAAGCTCGTATTTGTGGGAATTGAAAGAGGATTTTGGGCTGATATCGTCTCAATACGAGGCGCGGTCCCCACAAAACATGGAGATTGACAAAATTATGACGATTTTTAAAAGAAAAAACGTCAAAAATGGAAATGAAAGGCAATAGAAGTAAAAAGCAGGGAAAAAAATAACGTCAAAATTCCAAATAAACTAAGCAGTAATTACTCTGTCACGCCCGCTGTTTTTAGCCCGATACAGGGCCTGGTCCGCTTTTTCAAACAAGGACGCCGCGTCATCGGTGGGGGAAAGCTCGGCCGCGCCCAGACTGATGGTGGCCTTGATTTTTTCGCCTGAACCGGTTCTAAAAACAAAACGCGAGAAAATGCCGCGGAGCCTCTCTGCGATTAGAGCCGCCTTTTTCAAGTCTATCAAAGGCAAAATTATGGTGAATTCCTCGCCGCCATACCGGCAGGGCACATCCCTTTCCCTGACGTTGACGGAAATGATCTTGCCCAATTGGTTCAACACAGTATCGCCCATGGCATGGCCGTAGGCGTCATTGAATCTCTTAAAATGGTCGATATCCAGGATGATCAGGGAGAGGGGCTGGTCCACGGCCCGGCAGTTCTCGATTTCCGACGAGATTTTGGTCGAAAACCAGCGTTTGTTGAAAAGGCCGGTCAGTTCATCTCTAATGGACAGCTCCATAAGGCGTTTTTCCTGGATTTGCAAAACTCTTTTCTCTTGCTGAAGTGCGTTGATCCGGTCTCCCAAGGCCAGGGAAAGCAAAACCGTCTCCATGGTGCATGTTATGGCCACCGCGTTGGTGGTCACAAAATTATTGGGCAACAGGCCGAATCCCTGCAGGCTGACAGTGAAGCTGCCGAGGGAGATCGTCAGCCATCCGGCCACATAATACCTGGCCGGGACATAGCCCTGCAGCAGCCTGCGGATTCCCGTAATAATGGCCAACCACACTCCTATCGCGCCAACCCCATGCACCAAAGTGTTCCCCAATTTGGGACGCCCTGCAACCATGGCGGCTAAGACGGCCAGGCACAGGATAAAGCAAACAGTAAGCAGGTGATGCAGAACCGGGCAGTGCTCCTTGGTCTGTAAAAAACTTTTCGCGAAAAGAATGCTGAAACAAAGCGCAATTGCTACAGCCTGGATGGAAAACAAATTAAGCCATGGAGCGCCGAACGCGGCGGGCAGGCCGCTGCGCGAGAGAACATACAGCAGAATGAATGCCACGTAGCCCACATAGGCGAAATACACCTTGTCCTTCAATTGGATCGCCAAAAACAGGTTGTAAAAAGCCAGGGACAAAAGCATGCCGCAAACAATAAAAAAGAAAGCGATTTCCTTCCACGTTCTTTTTATAAAATTCTCCCTTTCTTCAACAAAAGACAGGAAGCTCAGGCTGGAGTTGATCTCTTTTGAAAAAGGCTTGAGGCGCAAATAAAAATACTCATCCCCGGGCGCGTCTCTGGGAATATGGAATGTGGGAAATCGAAAATTTAACTCCGCCTCCCCTTTTCGCTCGCCTGAAAGATAACCGGAATGCTGAACATCATACGAAACTCCGGTCCGGCTTTTTTGGGGGCTGTACAAATCAACGTACGGAAAAGGCCTGTCCACGGCGAAAACAAGCGGCGTCTCCGACCGGTTGGCCAGTTTGAACCGGAGCCAGAGAATTTTACTTGTAAGGCCAAGGGTAAAAGCATCCTTCTTATGGGGTTCAAATTGATTTTGATACTTCTTCTGAAGGATGTCCTCTATACCCAAATCCACAGAGGCGGCTAATAAATACTCCGAATGGCTCCCAATGGGGGCATAGAGGCAGTTGTCCTCAATGACGACCGGTTCCGCGCCAATGGCGAAACCCGCCATGACCCAAAGGAGGAAAAGGAGCAGTATAGTATTTTGATGTAGTCTGATCACGTTTAAATTTGATAAAGGTTCCAGGGAAAAAAATCCAGAATAGAGGACTATATGAGAACCTGCGGCTAATTTCAATAAAAAGTGTTCGCCCTGGCGAAAGAAAAGGTTATTTCCTAATAAAAATCAATTGGTAATACTCCTTCTTCACAAAATACTGCGGTATGTTAATGGGTGCGGCGGGCTGAGCCTGATGATCAAAAAACGAATATTCGATCTAAAATAAGGCCTTCTTAATGCTTATTAGTCGCACATAAAATCAGTTTATTTGTCCGGACAGCGTTTTCAACCCTTTGGAGAAGCCCGCCTTCATGGCCTTGGCTATCAACCGGCCCGTATAAGGCGCTTTGGCCTTGAAGGTCATGGTCCAAACCACCCGGCAGCCGGTTTTGGTTCGGGTAATCAAAATCGTCCCGGTGTAGTCCTTTAACGGGGAGCCCTTGCTGATGACGTACTGGCACAAGTACGGCGGCTCCAGCCGGGTGATTGTCTCCTCCAATGTGCTGGGGCCGATTTTCACTTTGCGGACCGATCCCACCCCATTGGGATTGTCCTTGTCCGTAGGGCTGGCCTTGATTCTGGTAAGGACGGCGTCAAGAAAACGGTTCATCAATTCGGGAGTGCTGAAATGCGGAAAGACCTCTTCCGGCGGGGCCGGATACTCCCGGGACAAAAAAACACGCTGGGCGCCGTACAGGGAATCGTGCAGGAGCATCCCCATTTCCAAAGGAGCCAGAGCGTAATGCTTCCAGTTTGCACGGCTTCCCCTTTGTAAAACGTTCCGGCCGGTCTGTATCACCGTGGACGCCTTAATCCTGGCCAGGGAGGAAGGCGCGTCCATCCCCTGATGCGCGCCTTCTGCAAGGCGCTGCTCCAAAAACTCTTTAACCTTTGAAAGGGGAACGTGGCAAACCATGCCGTCAAAGGCCAGGTAGCGAACCACTCCGTCCTTGTCCAAAACAGCCAGCGCAGGCTTGGCGACGCCTCCGGACTCATACGGGTTGAACAAGCCCCAGGCCTTGACCATGTTGCAATCCGGATCGGACAAAATGTCAAATTTCAGCCCCATTTCACGCTGCATGGCGGCTGACTGCTCCATGCTGTCCGTGGACACCGCGTATACGGACGCCTCCAAGCCTCGTAAATCCTCGACGCAGCCGTTAATCTCGCCTAACCGGGCCACGCAGGCGGGGCACCAATGGCCCCGGCAGAAGCAAAGCACGACATGCTGCTTATCCCCCAACAGATCCTTAAAACTCATGGCCTTGCCGCTCTGGTTTAAAGCGCGTACAAATGGGGCAGGCCGGCCGACCTGCAGTATTTCGCCGCTGTCCATATCACCCTCCCTCGGATAGTTTTCAACAGGTGGACAATTTAATACCAGATTTACGCCGCAGGAGCAAAGCGCTTTTTTCAGGATTTTGCAAGCCCCACCAATGAGCATTATTTTTGAGCTATTTTTTTATAACATTTTTTTTAAGCAAAAATATTTGACAACAACTAATGCCTGATTTATGGTTTGTATAAAGACGCTCCCATGGGAGCAGTTCCATAAAAGCCGGGAAAGGAGGAAAAGCCATGCAGGAGAAGCAAGAAAGCCGGGAAACGTTGAAAGGCAATGCGGAAGAGCCCACTCCGGATTTGCGGCTGATAGCCTTGAGCTACACCCGTTTTGGAGCGGCGTCTTTGGGCGCATTGATGCGGCGCGGCCGGAGCCGCGGGCAATAGAGCGTTGCAGGAAACGCGGGGAGGACGAGAAAAGCCGGGTTCTCCCCGAAAAGAACAGGGTTAGAGATCTTTAAGGAGGGGGTTATGATTTCCTATGTAACTTTATGCTGTTTTTCAGGGGTGTTTTTCGCCCTGTTGTGGATCCATTGTTTAGTGGCATGGAGCAAGAGCTATTAAAAAAGCTCCTTTTTTTTGTCCAGCCAGTAGCGTGCCTGCTCTTGGGCAAAGACGTTTAGCATGGCGCCGCCTTCCAGAGCTTTGGGGTCTGTTTTGAAGATGTGATCCATAAGCTCTTCAAAGCGGGGCTTGTCGCCGATGGTGACGGAAAGAAAACGGGCTTCGAACAGATCGACCATCAGGTTTTTTCCGTCTGTTACGTCCCTGGCCTCCTGGAACATCTTGGCCGAGTTCTCCGGGCCTGAGCCCACACCCATGAATTCAGGGATCAAGGCGTAATAGACGCCGATGAACATCTGGCAGGCTCCGAACAAATAATCCGGGTCCATTTCCATGGCTCTACCCACCATGTCCAGGCTTTCCGGGATTTCAAGCTGAGCCTGATGGTCATTTCGATTTTGCAGCAGGTAGAGCATTTTCGCCGAAGCCGTCCACATGAGGGCTTCCACATAATCGTCGTCCAAGTATTGGACTAGTTCCGAAATTCGCTTTCCGGAATCCATGCCGTCCCTAAATTTTTTATTGGTCCTCAAGGCGCGTTTCCCGCAATCCCTGGCAATGTGGTAAAGCTGGGAGGCGAAGCGGGGATCGTCGTTCTCCACAAGCATGCCGTAGCAGCAATGCAAATAAGCGGCCTTGCTCTGAATTTCCAGGTCATTGGGGTGCAATTCAGCCAGCGCCGTAACAATGACCATATTGCCGCCGATGCCTTCCCTGGCCAGCCTGATGTTATCCGTATCCATAATGATGTCCACCATCATGTGGATGGTTGGGCCTGCAAATATTTCAGCCCCGGTGGATACGCCCACCTGGGAGACTTTTTGAATCACCCGGGTGCAGCCGATCAAGGAAAGAAGGACACCCGCCAGGATCAGGAATTTGGTTTTGTTCAGGACAGCGTTTTTATTATCGATGCCGGGATGCATGAAAACTCCTCGCTATTGCATAGAATTAGGCCGAAGGAACCGCTCCCGCCTTTCGGGCCTCTGCGGTTTTCTCCGCCTGGACCTGAAAATCGGCCAGGATGGCCTCCAGGGCCTGGGAGCGAAACTTCTTCGCCTCTTTTGACGTAATGGGGCCCATTCCAAAATAGTCCAGGGCCATTTTCGCTCCAAAACGGACGAAAAAATTATCCAGTACTTCGGTTGAGGCATAAAACTGGGTCTTGGCGTTGTCTTTATCCTGGGCGTCGCACATGATTTTGACAAAGGAGCCTTCCCCGTTATTGGCCTGGATCATGACCGAGGAAAAGTCGAATATCAGCTCTTCCATGGAGGAAGGCAAAAGCCAGTCAATGCTCCAGGTAGGCAGCACGTACATGGCCATTCCGGAAACGCGGGTGTCCACCAGATTGTCCGAGCGGATGGAAAGCAGCATGGCCTCATCCAGCTTTTCGTAATCCACCAGGATGCGCAGGCCTTTGGTGGAAAACTTCAGGCCGTTGGCCTTGGTGTACAGATCCAGATACAGGTCCACGGGAAGCACTGTCAGATTCTTAAAGCTGAAATCCTCCCGATACTCGGGCTTGCCGAAACCGTCCGTGGGCAGCACCTTTCCGTTGCTGGTGCAAAAGGACATAGTCAGAAAGTCCTCATCGGTTTGGGCCTTAACCTCCAAAATCCTGTGCCCGAACTCGTTCAGGAAACGCATGTCCGCCCGGAGGGCGCCTTCCAAATTATCCAGGTGCGCTGCGGTCCAGGGGAAGTCATCGTTGAGCTTGTTCAAAAACAATGAGGAGCTAATTGCGGCCTTGGTGAACTCCTTGCCCTCCACGCTTATAATCTCATAGTCCACTTTCAGGTCCGAAAAGTGACCAAAAAACCGGCTGGAGTTTGGAAAAGCCTCCATTAACTGAGCAGCGACGTCCACTTTTTTGCCGCAACCGTCCGAGCGGCTCGCACAGGCGGAGGCCTCCAACTGTCTGAGATTCTTTGGATCCAAAACCAGCAGCAGGTCGTCCAGAAAACGGTTTACGCTTTCGTGGGACAAGCGCCCCGTGTTCGCCTCGGCATTGAAATAGGTGGAAAAGCTGGGCTCGCCCACCGCCGACCTGTAATGCCGTTTGAAAGCCGCGTCCGCTGTCATACTGCCTTTGGCGGCGAGAGACGGAACTCCGCTGTGCGCTTGGGCCAGATTGAAAACATAGCCGTCTTTTTTCGGATAGCCATGAAAAGTAAGGCCTTTATACCCCTTGGGGCCCGAGGTCAGGTAATGGCTGTCGTATACTTTTTGAAACTGGAACTCCTCCAGGGAGTCAGCGAGAAACCCGTAGCATTCCTGGGTCTGCTCGCTGGAAATCCGATGGTCGTTGAAATCCTTAAGAACCTTGACCAGGGTGCATAGGATGTCGGCGCCCTGTTGTTCGCCGCCCAGATTGGATACGGCGTCCTTGATGGTAAAGGCGCTGGTGCAGATAAAGAGAACGAAGGATAAGGCGATGGCGATCCAGGATTTCATGAAGTCCCCCCCAGTGGCATGAATTCTGATTCGGCGCAGACGCCGGTGCGTCTGATAGTAAATGAAACGGGAACGCCGCGGCTTTTAAGGCTATTAACCTGCACGCATGGAATTGGAATGAAATAAGAAGAGCCGACGACCGGCCTTGTTTCCCCTTGAAAAATAAGCCGGCGTCTTTGTTGTGCGATTTTACATCCAAGGCATGCAAATGGGCTCCACCCCTGCTTCATTCCCATGAATCAGACTAAATAAGTACTCGGTAGTCCCAAATTTGTCAACAGGCAACAGGGGCCTGGCCGCCTGTCGCCCGATTGAAAGCCTAAACAGGATAAGGAGCTGCGTTAAGGCCTGCGCCTTCCGCCAGCCCGAACATGATGTTCATGTTCTGCACGGCCTGCCCTGCAGCGCCTTTCACCAGGTTGTCGATGACGGACACCAGAATAAGCCGGTTGGCGTGCTCGTCCACCCTGGCCGCAATATGGACGTAGTTGGTCCCCCGTACATGGGAAGTCCTGGGAAGCGCGTTGTCCGGACAAATTTTTACAAACTCGGCGTCCTTGTAAAACTCCCTGAGGATTTCCAGCGCAGCGGGCGTATCCAGATCCTTTTCCAGCATGGAATAGCTGGTGGCCAGCATGCCCCGGCTCATGGGAACCAAATGAGGCGCAAAGGTGATCTTCACATCCCGGCCGGCTTCCCGGGAGAGGATCTCTTCCATCTCCGGGCAGTGCCTGTGGGCGGCGACCTTGTACGCGGAAAATCCCTCGGTCAACTCGCAATAATGGGTGGTGAGGGATAGCCCCCGGCCTGCGCCGGACGCGCCCGACTTGGCGTCGATAACGATTCCCCTGGTGGAAATCACGCCCTGTTGGATGAACGGAGCCAAAGGCAGCAGGGAGCACGTGGGATAGCATCCGGGATTTCCGATAATGAAAGCCTGGGCGATCTCCTTCCGATACAATTCGCAAAGTCCGTACACGGACTTTTTCAACAGATCGGGGGAGGTGTGGGGCTGGTACACGGCCTCGTAGGCGGCCTGATCGTTAAACCGAAAGTCGGCGGAAAGGTCCACAATCCGGGTGTTGGTCCCCTCCAACTGAGGCGCAATAGCCATGGGCAGCTTGTGGGGCAGAGCCAGGAAGACAACGTCGGCCCGCTCGCCTATGGACTGGGCGTTGAACTCTTCGCAAACCAGGGGGACGACTCCCTGAAAGGCGGGAAAAACCTGGGCGATGGCCTGCCCGGCGTATTGACGGGAGGTCACGGCCTTTAATTCCACCTGGGGATGGTCCCAAAGGATTCTTACCAATTCGGCGCCCGCGTAACCGGTGGCGCCCACCACAGCCGCTGCAATTTTCTTGCCTTGGGTCATGCCAGTTTGCCTCGAATAAATCCTGGGGACGGAAAACGGGGAAAAGGCTTAGCCTTTTCCCCGTATGCATGCATATTTGCGGGTTCCGACAATAAGAAATAATGTCGCCAGCGAATTTTAACGCTTGGAGAACTGGAACCTTGCGCGCGCGCCCTTTTGGCCGTACTTTTTCCGCTCTTTGACCCTGGGGTCGCGGGTGATGTAGCCGGCTTTTTTCAAAACGCCGCGGAGATCGGGCTGGTATTCAAGCAAAGCCTTGGTGATGCCGTGACGGATGGCTCCGGCCTGTCCGGTAAAGCCGCCGCCTTTGACGGTCACGTTCACGTCCACGGAATCCTGCAGATTGGTCAGGGTCAGGGCCTGAAGCGTACGCTTGATAGCGGACTCCACCGTGAAGTATTTGTCAATGGGCTGATTGTTAACGGTGATATTGCCGCTTCCGGGACGAAGCCATGCCCTGGCGATTGCGGATTTTCTCTTACCCGTGGCGTAGAAGATGTTTTCTTCGTTCATTCCTTAACTCCTGATTACGCGAACGTTAAAGGCTCAGGCTGTTGAGCTTCATGAGGATGGTCGGGGCCGGCGTAGACCCTGAGCTTTTTGTTCAACTGCCTGCCCAGCCTGTTCTTGGGAAGCATGCCTTTAACCGCAAAGCGAATGAGGTCCTCGGGCCGTTTTTCCAAGAGCTTGGCGGCGGTGATTTCCTTGAGGCCTCCGATGTATCCGCTGTGGCGGTAGTACATCTTCTGAGAGAGCTTCCTGCCTGTGAGCCGAATTTTGTCGGCGTTAACCACAACAATGCAATCCCCGGTGTCCGTGTGGGGAGTGTACATAGGGTTATGCTTCCCCCGGATGCGGGCCGCGATCTGAGAAGCGAGTCTTCCCAGGACCTGGTCTTCCGCGTCCACGATGTACCATTTGCCTTTGTTGTCCGATGCTTTTGCTGAATACGTATATTTTTTCACTGTCATTCCCCTTAAATAAAAGAATCCGCATAAAATAAAGAATGCGGGTCTCGGTGTCAAGCGTTTTTTTGAGGCCTTTCAGGTTTTGCACCTCGGGGACGAGTGTGCTAAACATAGCCCCGGGGCCGGGACGTACCATGATGACCTGGGTTAATCAATAAAAATTTAAGGAAATGAACATGGAAAAACAATTTGTGATCGACGAGTTGGACCAAAGCGAGAGCTGGCGCATGCTGCGCATAGTGAGCGAATTCGTGCAGGGGATAGACCAAATGTCCGAAGTGGGGCCAGCCGTCAGCATCTTCGGCTCAGCCAGAAGCAAGCCCACCGACAAGTATTATAAAATGGCCCGCAAACTGGCCGCCCTGTGCGTAAAAAATAATTTCGCCGTGATCACCGGCGGAGGCGGAGGCATCATGGAAGCGGCCAACCTGGGCGCGGCCGACGAAAACGGAACCTCCGTGGGCCTGAACATCGAGCTTCCCTTTGAGCAAAAGCCCAACCCCTACGCAAACATCCAAATGAATTTCAATTATTTCTTCGTCAGAAAGGTCATGTTCGTCAAATACGCCCTGGCCTACGTGGGCATGCCCGGCGGCTTCGGCACCCTGGACGAACTTTTCGAGGCCGTCACCCTTATCCAGACCCATCGGATCAAACCCTTCCCTGTAGTGCTGATGGGCTCCGACTACTGGACCGGCCTCATGGACTGGATCAAGGATCAGCTTTTATCCCGGTCGCTTATCTCCCCAGGCGACCTGGATATCATCCGCATTATGGACGATCCCGAAGAAATCGTGGCCATGTTCAAACGCAGGATTATTGTTTAAATTTATTCCAGCTTTCCCGTGGCCAACTGGGCGATGCACATGGCCTGATTGCGGTCCTCCAGCTTGATGGCCTGCTCCAGGCTGACATTGCCGGTGTTCTGGTCCATGGCCTCTTTGGTGAGCTTAAGTCCCAGGGGCGATTTGCTCGCCATTTTCCCGGCCAGGGCCAGGGCTTCGTCCATGAGCTTGTCCGGGTCCACGATCTGCTGCACCAGGCCCATGCGCAGGGCTTCGTTGGCGTCGAACAAATCCCCGGTCATCATGTACCGGGAGGCGTTGCCGTTGCCCACGGCGCGGGGAAATAGCCAGGAGCATCCCATGTCGGCCCCGCCCACGCCTATGTTGATGTAAGCGGCCGAAAACTTGGCCTGGGACGACGCCAAACGTATGTCGCAGGCCAGGGTGATGGAAAATCCCGCGCCGGCCGCGGCGCCGTTGACCGCTGCTATCAACGGCTGGGGAATGCGCCGCATTTGCAGGATAAAATCGGAAAAGCTCTTTTGCCGCACATAGGCGGAAGCCGGGGTGAATCCCCATTCGGGATTGGTGATGTTGGAGTCCTTGATGTCCAGACCCGCGGAAAATCCCCGTCCAGCCCCGGTGACGACAAGGACCCGGGTTTCCGTGTCGTGCATTCTTTGATCAAGGCATTCCTCCAATTCGTCCCGCATGGGATAATTGATTGCATTCAGGCAATTGGGACGATTCAAGGTCAGAACGCCCACGGGTCCTTTTTGCTCATATTGGATGGTTTCAAAGCCCATGCTCATCTCTCCTTTGTACTTAAAGAGGGGGTGGTATGTTGAGATGGAAACTGCTGGAAAAGAAGGCGCGGACCGTTTTCGGCTTTATCCCCCCCCCCCGGTTTCAGCCTTAAATGGAACTCGCTTTTTTAGTATCAAAAAGATAGTATTAAAAACCCATTTGTGTCAACATGAACAAGACCTCCTTAAGCAGGTTTAATTGCGCCCGCAAATCTGCAAAGCCTTCTTTCATGCAGGGCTGAGTTCTCATGACGCTTGACTAGTTCAGCGATTATGACGATAATATGCCATGTCTAAACGACCAATCTTTCCAACAGACCAGTTTGAATGCTACGACGCCGAAGGCAAACCCGCGCGTTGCCAGGGGGAGCAGGACCCGGCCGGGGCTGGTCAGCCGTGGCCGTCTCCCCGGTTTTCCGAGGAAGGCCAGACCGTAAATGACGGCCTGACCGGGCTTGTATGGACCCAGGACGGGGCGGTCAGCATGTTTCCCATGATGTGGGCGGATGCATTCGATCTTGTTACGCGCATGAACAAAATCAACGCCTACGGCTACTCCGACTGGCGGCTGCCCAACCGGCGGGAGATGTTCAGCCTGATCAGCCATGTACGCAACGATCCCGCCCTGCCCCGCGAGCATCCCTTCGTCAACGCGGCGTCCAGTTGGTATTGGACGTCCACCACGGCGGCCCGGGTCGCCGTGGAAGCCTGGAAAGTCCACATGGGCAGCGGACGGATGAAGACGGCCCCAAAGCATGAAATGGCCATGATCTGGCCGGTGCGCGGAGGCCGGAAAGGCCAGATCCGGCTCCACTGGACCGGGCAAAGGCTGTGTTACAGCCAGGCGGGGAACATCATCGACTGCGAAAACAGCGGCCAGGACGGAGAGTTGAGGGTGGGCGCGCCATGGCCGTCCCCCAGGTTCACCCAGTCAGGCCAGACCGTTTTGGACCTGCTGACCGGCCTTACATGGACGCATAACGCCAATTGCGCCCCCGGCCTGGTTCCTTGGGAGCAGGCTTTTGAAGCCGTGTCCAACCTGAATAAAAACCAGGTCGGCGGCCATGGCGACTGGCGCGCGCCCACGGTGCGGGAATTGGAAAGCATCACGGATATGGGCGGCCACTCTCCGGCTCTGATCCAGGGACGGCCGTTCATCAACATCAAAGATTACTATTGGTCCTCTTCCACCGTGGCCAACGCTCCGGACCGCGCCTGGGTCCTGGAAACCGGGGACGGCGCCGTCACGCACCGGAGCAAGGGGGAGAAAGCCTGCCATGTGTGGGCTGTCAGGGCCTGACTTTTCTACCTACAAACTAAGGGGAAACTATCCATGAGAACGTACCGGACGATCGTGGCAGGGGGGGGTATGGCCGGCTTGGCGGCGGCCATTTTTCTGCGCAGGGCGGGCGAAGAAGTTCTGGTGTTGGAAAGATCGAAAACCCCGAATTTCAAGACTTGCGCCGGCGGAATCACGCCCAGGGGCGCCACACTGGCCGCCAGGCTGAATATCAACCTGGGGCCGCTGGTCAACCTGTACATCATGGAAAACAATACGCCGCCCTGGCATTACAACCGGTTTGAGGCCGACATCCCGGTCATGGGCGTGGCGGACCGGCAGGTCATCGATCAAAGCGTGTTCCTGCAAGCCCGGGAGGAAGGCGTTTCCATCAAGCACGCCACGGTGAAAAAGCTGGACTATTCCCGGGGAAAATTTCTCATCAAAACCGATAACGGCGATTTTTCCTGCCGCATCCTTATTGGCGCCGACGGCGCCAACAGCCTGGTGCGCAGGTCGTTCGGCGTCAAAACGCCCTATCAAGCCAGGGCGGCCATATATAGATGCATCGAAACGGAAAAATACGCGGACCGGATCATCTTTGACGGCGGCTCCGTCCCCGGCGGCTACGGCTGGATCTTTCCCACCGGCCCGGGAACGGTGAACGCCGGGGTCTACGACATCGGCAAAAACTTCGGAGGAAAAATCAAGGAAGGCCTGGACGCCTACATTAAGGATCGCTTTGGATTGACGTCGCCCCCAGGACAAGCCCGGGGCGGAGTGATTCCCTGGGGCGGGCACACCCGCCCGGCCAACGGAATGCCACTCCTGCTGGTGGGGGACGCAGGCGGCTTTGCGGATCCGCTCACCGGCGAGGGCATTTATCAGGCCATATACACAGCCCGAATCGCGGCCCGCGCCGTCATCAAATCCAGAGACCACAAAACCGTGCGCCGCCGTTTTTACCGGACGCTCCTCCCCATGCGGGTGAACGTCAAAGGCACGGAGTGGTTTTGCCCCCTGGCCCACACGCCCTTTGGCGCCAGGATGGGGGCGCGGCTGTTGGGCAAGCGCTGGGTATACGCTCCCGCGGCCGAAGGCCTGCTGCAAGGCTTTAATTCGGTTTCCATCGGCGCCTTGTTTCCGTTTCTGCTGCCCTATTCCTTCTTAAAACCCAGGTTGAAAAGCCATCGATCCAGATCCCACTGCTCCCTAAAGGATCACTCGGCCAGAGCTTTTTGACTTGTGACGCAACTACTATAGATGGTAACACACTAAAAACTATTGATATTATTAAAAATATCGAAGTTATTGACTTTTTGACGGACATCCCCCTAATGCTTCTTGATTTTTTGATGGCTGTCCTCGAAAATTTTTCTTATTTTTTATAAGATGCAAACTTCTCTTAATAATAGATTTGGGATTTTATTTCTTTCTGATAAATCGAAGCTATCTTTTAGATTCTCGTGTTTTATATGTAAGCGTCCAGTGAAGTACCCGGTTGGGTAAAAATCAATTGTTGGAAAGGTTAAAATCCGGGGATGGCAGGAGAGCTTGGTAGTCTTTCCGGGAGGTCGCCAGGGGGAGTCTTTCAAATAAAACTTTCAGATAGGCAAAGGGCTCCAGGCCGTTGGCCTTGGCCGTCTCGATCAGGCTGAAGAACAACGCGCTGGCTTCCGCGCCCCGGGGCGATCCCGCAAAAAGCCAATTCTTCCGGCCCACCACAAAAGGCCGAATCGCGTTTTCCGCCGCATTGTTGTCCGGCTTCAAATATCCCTGTTCCAGATA